>NZ_CP081155.1:0-215000 GCF_025141175.1 Jannaschia sp. M317
ATGAGCAACGAGACGTGGGCTGCCGCCAAGCGCGGTATCAGCAATGACATCAGTGCGCATAACTACAAGGCGTGGATCGAGCCTCTGACCTTTGGGTCCATGGGTGCCGGCACGCTGCACCTCGTCTCGCCCACCGACTTCATCGGCAAATGGGTGGTCCAGAATTTCTCGGACGTGATTCTGCGTCACGTGACAGCCAATGGCGAACCGGCAACGCGGGTCACCTGCGCCGCGCAATCCACGGACGCCATTCTGCCCGTGACCACAGCCGCGCCGCGCAAATCCCGCACCGAAAGCGCGCTGGACAAACGGTTCACCTTCGAAAGCTTCGTGGTGGGCAAGTCGAACGAACTGGCCCATGCCGCCGCCCGCCGCGTCGCCTCGGGTGACAGCGTCTCGTTCAACCCGCTGTTCCTGCATGGCGGCGTCGGCCTGGGCAAAACCCACCTGATGCAGGCCATCGCCTGGGAATTGTCGCAGAATTCGCCCGAAACGCGGGTGATGTTCCTGTCCGCCGAACAGTTCATGTATCGCTTCGTGCAGGCGCTGCGCGAAAGGAACACGATGGATTTCAAACATCTGTTCCGCACCGTCGACGTGCTTTTGGTGGATGATGTGCAATTCATCGCCGGCAAGGACAGCACGCAGGAAGAGTTCTTCCATACGTTCAACGCGCTGGTCGATCAGGGCAAACAGGTGGTCATTTCGGCCGACCGCTCGCCCGCGCAGATTTCCGACCTGGAGGAGCGCATCACATCGCGCCTGCAATCCGGCCTCGTCGTCGATCTGCACCCCGCCGATTATGAGCTGCGCCTGGGCGTGCTTCAGAATCGGGTCGAGATGTTCATGGACCGTCACCCGGACTTCCGCATCGCCGACGGCGTGCTGGAATTCCTGGCCGCCCGCATCAGCACCTCGATCCGCGTGCTGGAAGGGGCTGTGACGCGTCTGTTCGCCTATGCCGACCTGATCGGCAAAGAGGTTTCGCTGGAACAGGCGCAGGATGCCCTGTCCGACCTGCTGCGCGAAAGCGACCGCAAGCTGACCATAGACGAAATCATGAAGAAGACCTGCGAGCACTATAACCTGCGCATGTCCGACATGACCTCGTCGCGCCGGTCCCGCTCGGTCGCGCGGCCGCGTCAGATGGCGATGTACCTGTCCAAGAAGCTGACCCCCCGCTCCTACCCGGAGATCGGGCGCAAGTTCGGCGGCAAGGATCACACCACGGTTCTTTATGCGGTGCGCAAGATCGAAGAGCTGATCGCGGCAGAGCCGCAGATCGCCGAGGATGCAGAGCTGCTGCAACGCAAGCTCGAAAGCTGAACCGTCGGATGGCGGGGATCTCCCCGCCCTGCACGGCCCTCTGGCGCGCATTCCCCATTGCACAGCCCCCCGGGACACGTATTCTGCGCGTCCGATCAGGTGAGGAAGCCCCATGAAGTTCTCCATCGAGCGCGCGGCGCTTCTCAAGGCGGTCAGCCAGGCACAATCGGTTGTCGAGCGGCGCAACACCATTCCCATTCTCGCCAACGTCCTGATGGAGGCGAACGGCGCGGACGTGTCGTTCAAGGCCACGGACCTCGACATCGAAGTCATCGACAAGACCCCGGCGCAGGTCGAGCGCGCGGGTGGCACCACGGTCAACGCCGTGCTGTTTCATGAAATCGTGCGCAAACTGCCGGACGGTGCGCTGGTTCAGGTGGTAGAGGATCAGGCTGCGGGGCGTCTGGCCGTGACCGCGGGCCGGTCCCATTTCCAGCTCGCCACCCTGGCCAAGGAAGACTTCCCGGTCATGGCCTCCTCGGATTACGAGGCCAACTTCTCTTGCAAGGCGCCCGATCTGCGGCGTCTGTTCGACAAGACCCGGTTCGCCATCTCGACCGAAGAGACGCGCTATTATCTCAACGGTGTCTATCTGCACGTCGCCGAAGGCGAAGAAGGCCGCGTGTTGCGCGGCGTCGCGACCGATGGCCACCGTCTGGCCCGGGTCGATGCGGACCTTCCGATGGGGGCCGAAGACATGCCCGGCGTCATCGTCCCGCGCAAAACCGTGGGCGAGCTGCGCAAACTGCTAGATGATGACGACGCGCTGATCGCCGTTTCCGTCTCCGAGACCAAGATCCGCTTTGCCACGCCTGAAATCACCCTGACGTCCAAGGTCATCGACGGCACGTTCCCGGACTATGCCCGCGTCATCCCGACCGGCAACACCCGCAAGCTGGAGGTGGACGCAGCCGAATTCGCGCGGGCCGTCGACCGGGTTGCCACCGTGTCCTCCGAACGGTCCCGTGCGGTGAAACTGTCGCTGGACGAAGACCGCCTGACCCTCTCGGTGAACGCCCCCGACAGCGGCAACGCCGAAGAAGAGCTGGCCGTGGCCTACGGCGACGAAAAACTGGAGATCGGCTTCAACGCCAAATACCTGCAGGAAATCGCCGCCCAGGTGGACCGTGAGAACGCCGTGTTCCTGTTCAACAACGCGGGCGATCCGACGCTGATGCGCGAAGGCGACGACACCTCCGCGATCTATGTCGTCATGCCCATGAGGGTGTGACGGCCCCGTCCGACACCGGACGGGTCACCGCACTTGCGCTGTCGCATTTCCGATCTCACCGGCAGACCCGGCTGACCTTTGACGCCCGCCCTGTTGCGATCTTCGGTCCCAACGGCGCAGGCAAGACCAACCTGTTGGAGGCGATTTCCCTGTTGTCACCCGGTCGCGGCATGCGCCGGGCCGCCGCCGAAGAGATCATTCGCACGCCCGAGGCGATCGGCTGGCGCATCGCAGCCCAGATCGCCCCCGATCACGAGGTGGAACTGCGCGCCGAGCCCGGCCAACCTCGTACCACCCGCATCGACGAAAAATCCGCCCCGCAGATCGCGTTGGCCCGTCTGCTGCGGGTCCTCTGGCTGGTGCCCGCCATGGACCGTTTGTGGCTGGAGGGGGCCGAGGGCCGCCGCCGTTTTCTTGACCGCATAACGCTCAGCTTCCTGCCCGACCACGGCGAAGCCGTGCTGCGCTACGAAAAGGCCATGCGCGACCGCAATCGCCTGTTGCGCGACGGGGTGCGCGACCCCCACTGGTTCACCGCCCTGGAGGTTCAGATGGCCGATGCCGGGGCGCAGATCCTCGCCCGCCGCCGCGAGGCCCTGACCCGTCTGCGCGCCGCCCAGCAGGTCGATGGCCCCTTTCCCGCCGCCCATCTGACCCTGTCCGACGACGACACCCCCGCCGACCCACAGGCCCTGCGCGACGCCTTCGCCACCTCCCGCCCCCGCGACATGGGGGCCGGGCGTACCTTGCTTGGCCCGCACCGTACCGACCTGGAGGCGACCTATGCCGCCAAGGACATGGCCGCGCGGCTGTGTTCCACGGGCGAGCAGAAGGCGCTTCTGATTTCGCTGGTCCTTGCCAATACCCGCGCGTTGAAGGCCGAAACCGGAACAGCGCCGATCCTGCTGCTGGATGAGGTCGCAGCCCACCTGGATGCGACCCGGCGCGCGGCGCTTTATGCGGAACTGACGGCGCTTGGCGGGCAGGTTTTCCTCACGGGAACCGGGCCGGAATTGTTCGATGACCTGGCCGGCGCGCACCGGCTGGAGGTGACGGAAACGGGTGGCGAAAGCCGGGTTTCGTCCGTCTGATCCCCCGCCATGCACGGCCGTGCCTGAAACCACCAAATCTTGTGTCACGCACGTGACAATCCCCCGCCCAAGGCGTATATATTGCGCAAGTAAGAGGGATCACTCCGACATGTCAGACCAGACCCCGACGCCCGAAGAATACGGCGCCGATTCCATCAAGGTTCTCAAAGGCCTGGAGGCGGTGCGCAAACGTCCCGGCATGTATATCGGTGACACCGACGACGGGTCGGGCCTGCACCATATGGTCTACGAAGTCGTCGACAACGGCATCGACGAGGCGCTGGCCGGTCACGCCACCGAAGTCAGCGTGAAAATCCACGCGGATTCCAGCGTGTCCGTCCGCGACAACGGACGTGGCATCCCCGTAGGCATCCACGAAGAAGAGGGCGTGTCCGCGGCCGAGGTCATCATGACACAGCTGCACGCGGGCGGAAAATTCGACCAGAATTCCTACAAGGTGTCGGGCGGTCTGCACGGGGTCGGCGTCTCGGTCGTCAACGCGCTGTCCGACTGGCTGGAGCTGCGCATCTGGCGCGACGGCAAGGAACATGTCGCCCGCTTCGAACACGGCGATACGGTCGAGCATCTCAAAGTGGTGCGCGAGGTCGAGGATTCCGGAACCGAAGTCCGCTTCATGGCCTCCACCCAGACCTTTTCAAACCTCGATTACGTGTTCGCCACGTTGGAAAAACGCCTGCGCGAACTGGCCTTTCTGAACTCCGGCGTGAAAATCATCCTGGAGGATGAGCGCCCCGCAGAGGCGCTCCGCACGGAGCTGTTCTACGAGGGCGGCGTGCGCGAATTCGTGAAGTATCTGGACCGGTCCAAGACCGCCGTCATGCCAGAGCCGATCTTCATGGAAGGCGAGCGTGACGGCATCGGCGTCGAGGTCGCGATGTGGTGGAACGACAGCTACAACGAGATGGTCCTGCCGTTCACAAACAACATCCCCCAGCGCGACGGCGGCACCCACCTGGCGGGCCTGCGCGGGGCGTTGACGCGAACCATCAACCTCTATGCGCAGTCTTCGGGCATCGCCAAGAAAGAGAAGATCAGCTTCACTGGCGACGACGCCCGTGAAGGGCTGACCTGCGTTCTGTCGGTCAAGGTGCCGGACCCGAAATTCTCCAGCCAGACCAAGGACAAGCTCGTCTCCTCCGAGGTGCGCCCGGCGGTCGAGAACCTGGTGAACGAAAAGCTGGCCGAATGGTTCGAGGAAAACCCCCAGATCGCCAAGCAGGTCGTGGGCAAGATCGTCGAAGCCGCCCTGGCCCGCGAAGCGGCCCGCAAGGCGCGCGAAATGACGCGCCGCAAGAACCCGATGGACATGAACTTCCTCAGCTCCAAGCTGAAGGATTGCTCGGACAAGAACCCGGCCAACACCGAAATTTTCCTGGTCGAGGGTGACAGCGCCGGCGGCTCCGCCCAGACCGGGCGCGACCGCAAAACCCAGGCGATCCTGCCGCTGCGCGGCAAGATCCTGAACGTGGAACGCGCGCGATTTGACCGGATGCTGGGCAGCCAGGAAATCGGCAACATGGTCATGGCCTTCGGCACCGGCATCGGGCGCGATGAGTTCAACCTGGACAAGCTGCGCTACCACAAGATCGTCATCATGACCGACGCCGACGTCGACGGCAGCCACATCCGCACACTGCTGCTGACGTTCTTCTACCGGCACATGCCGCAGTTGATCGAGGCCGGGCACCTCTATATCGCGCAGCCCCCGCTGTACAAAGTCGCCCGTGGCAAGTCCGAGGTCTACCTGAAGGATCAGGAGGCGATGGAGGATTACCTCGTCCAGCAGGGCGTCGACGGGGCCGTTCTGCGCCTGCCCTCGGGCGAGGAAATCGCCGGTGCCGATCTGGACCGCGTGGTGCAGGCCGCCCGGCAGTTCCGCCGCATCCTCGACGCCTTCCCGACCCATTACCCCCGCCACATCCTCGAACAGGCCGCGCTGGCGGGCGCGTTCGAGGCAGGTCAGGCCGATGCCGACCTGCAGGGCGTCGCCGACCGTGTGGCGGCCCGTCTCGATCAGGTCGCCGTCGAATACGAACGCGGCTGGATGGGCCGGATCACCCAGGATCACGGCATCCGCCTGGCCCGCGTCTTGCGCGGCGTGGAGGAGGTGCGGACGCTGGACGGTGCCGTTCTGCGATCGGGCGAGGCACGCAAGCTGGCGCAGATCTCGTCGGGCACTTCGGACGTCTATCGCGACCCCGCCCGCCTGATCCGCCGCGACCGTGAAAACATCGTCCACGGTCCCATCGATCTGCTGGAAGCGGTGCTGGCCGAGGGCGAAAAGGGTCTGACCCTGCAACGCTACAAGGGTCTGGGCGAAATGAACCCTGAACAGCTTTGGGAAACCACACTGGACCCCGAGGCGCGCACGCTCTTGCAGGTCAAGATCGAGGACGTGGCCGAGGCCGACGACGTCTTTACCAAGCTGATGGGCGACGTGGTCGAACCGCGCCGCGAATTCATTCAGGACAACGCGCTGAGCGTCGAAAACCTGGACTTCTAGACCCACGCAGACCGACAATCGGACCGGGCGGTGCCATCCAGCACCGCCCGGTTTCGTATCAGGCCTTCATCCGCTCGCCCGTCGGGTCGTAGAACGGCTTGAGCGAGGCCTCCGCCTTCACCCGCCGCCCGGCGATCTCCACCTCGTAGGACGACGCCAGCACATCCGCCGGCTTTTCGCCCGGGCATTTGACGTACCCCATGCCCATGCCCGCGCCGAGGTGGTGACCGTAGGCCCCCGACGTCAGGTGGCCCGCGATTTCGCCGTCCCGCAGGATCGGTTCGGCGTGGAACACCATGGCATCGGGTTCGGTCAGGCGGAACTGGACAAGCCGCAGTTGCAGCCCTTCGTCCCGCTTCCGTTCAACCGCGTCGCGGCCGATGAAATCGGTCTTGGTCTTGGACACCGCGAACCCCAGTCCCGCCTCCAGCACGTGATCCTCGGCGGTGATGTCGTGGCCAAAGTGGCGAAAGCCCTTTTCCATGCGCGCGCAATCCATCGCGTGCAACCCGCAGAGCGTCAGGTCCACATCCGCCCCGGCCTCGGCCAAAGTCTCAAAGGCATGGGCCGCCATCTCGGTCGGCACATACAGCTCCCAACCCAGCTCACCCACGTAAGACACGCGGTGCGCACGGGCCAGGCCAAGGCCCAGCTCGATCTCCTGCACGGTGCCGAAGGGATTGACGTCGTTGCCGAAATCGTTGGGCGACACCTGCGACAGCAGCTCCCGCGACCGGGGCCCCATGACCGCGATCACCGCCTCGGCAGAGGTCATGTCGATCAACGTCACCCGCGCCTGACCCTTCAACCGGCGCAGCCGCGCCAGATCCGCCACCAGCGTCGCGGCAGGCGTGACCATCAGATAGGCGTCGGACGACAGCCGGGAAACCGTCACATCCGCCTCGATCCCACCACGCGAATTGAGCATCTGACAATAGACGATCTTGCCCGGCGCGACCGCCAGATCGGCCCCGCAGACCCGGTTCAGAAACGCCTCCGCGTCCGGCCCCTCGATGCGGATCTTGCCGAAGGACGACATGTCGTAAAGGCCGACACCGTTGCGCAACGCCGCAAGCTCCCGCGCGGCATTGCCGAACCAATTCTGCCCGGCCCAGTCGTATTCATACGCGGGTACCTGCCCCGAATCTGCGAACCAATTGGCCCGCTCCCACCCGGCGAGTTCGCCGAACACGGCCCCGCGCGTTTTCAGATGCTCATGCAGGGCCGACCGCCGCACGCCCCGCGCCGTCGCCTTTTGGCGGTAAGGGTAGTGATCGGCATAAAGCAGGCCCAACGCTTCCTTGGCGCGCTGGAACAGATAGGTTCTATTGCCCTGAAACGGCTGCATCCGCGCGACATCCACGTCACCCAGATCAAAAGGTTTCTCGCCCGTGTCCATCCAGGACGCCAGCGCCATGCCCGCGCCGCCCGCCGACTGGATGCCGATGGAATTGAAGCCCGCGGCGACCCAATAGTTGTCCTTCTCCGGCGCTTGGCCCAGCAAATAGGAATCGTCGGGCGTAAAGCTTTCGGGCCCATTGAAGAACGTGCGGATCCCCGCCTCCGCCAGGATCGGCAGCCGTTCGACCGCCTGTTCCAGGATCGGCTCGAAATGATCGAAATCGGGCGGCAACTCGTCGAAGCTGAAATCCGGGCTGATCCCCTCCATCCCCCAAGGTTTCGCGACCGGCTCGAACGCGCCCAGCAACAGCTTGCCCGCGTCTTCCTTGTAATAAGCGCATTCGTCGGGAACGCGCAGAACCGGCAGGTTCTTCAGCCCCTCGATCGGGTCGGTGACGATGTAGAAATGCTCGCAGGCATGCAGCGGCACGTTCACCCCGCTTTTGCGACCCAGCCCGTGCGCCCACATGCCGCCGCAGTTGACCACGTGATCGGCCTCGATGGTGCCCGTCTCGTCGCCCCGCGCCCAGGTAACCGAGGTGATGCGCCGCCCGTCGCTGGCGGTGCCGGTGACCTGGGCGCCCTCGATGACCTGCGCGCCGCGCCGCGAGGCCCCCTTGGCCAAGGCCAGCGCGATGTTCGCCGGGTCGCCCTGACCGTCCAACGGCAGGTGGACGCCCGCAAGAACCCCGTCCAGATTGATATGCGGGTAAAGCGCGGCGATCTCATCGGGCGTCACCCGCGCCACCTCCACGCCAAAGGTTCGCGCCATCGACGCCTGGCGGAAAATCTCCTCGCGCCGATGCTCCGTCAGGGCCACGGTGATGGACCCGTTGCGGCGGAAGCCTGTGGCGATCCCGGTCTCTTCCTCCAGCGCGCCATACAGCTCCTGCGAGTACTTCGACAGCTTGGTCATGTTCTGGCTGGCGCGCAGCTGCGCGATCAGCCCCGCGGCATGCCAGGTGGTGCCGCAGGTCAGCTGTTTCCGCTCCAGCAGGACCACATCGGTCCAGCCCAGCTTGGTCAGGTGATAGGCCACCGAACAGCCGATGATGCCGCCGCCCATGATCACGACGCGCGCCTTGGACGGGATGGGTTTGAGGTCGCTCATGCCCGGAGCCTTTCGTTCTTCGGATCCCACAGACAGATGCGCGGCTGCACCTCGGCGGTGCAGTCGGTGCCATAGACATCGACGGTCAGCACGGTGCCGGGTGCCGCCGACCCGGCGTCGACCATGGCCAGCGCGATGGCCGCGCCAACCCGATGACCATAGGCCGCCGAGGTGACCTCGCCCACGATCCGCCCCCCCATCCGCACCGGTGCCGCCACCGGCGCATCCTTGTCGGACCCCTCGACAATCAGCGACACGATCTTGCGGGCGGCCGTGGCCGTCGCGACAGCAGCCTTGCCCGGATAGGCGGCGGGTTTGTCTTTGGCGATAAAGCGGTTCAGGCGCAGCTGCGCGGGCGT
This sequence comes from Jannaschia sp. M317, assembly GCF_025141175.1. Taxonomy (NCBI): domain Bacteria; kingdom Pseudomonadati; phylum Pseudomonadota; class Alphaproteobacteria; order Rhodobacterales; family Roseobacteraceae; genus Jannaschia; species Jannaschia sp. M317. Next base: position 9,044 of record NZ_CP081155.1, read on the forward strand.
GTAATCGTGCGAAATCTCCGACTTCCACCCGGCATAGCCCTTCTCCAGCCGCATGGAGTTCAGGGCGTACATCCCGAAGGGCACCGCCCCCGCACCGGTCACCGCGTCCCACAGATCGGGCATCGCGGCGGGTGCGGCATGCAGTTCCCACCCCAATTCCCCTGCAAACGACACCCGCAGCAGGCACACCTCGTGCCCCGCGACCTGCGCCGTCTGGTGCGTCAGCCACGGCAGCGACAAGTCCCCATCCGTCAACGGCGCAAGGACGTCCCGCGCGCGGGCCCCGGTCACCAGCAGGGTCGACACCTCCCCCGTCCGGTTCGTGACCGTCACCGATCCGTCAACGGGCACAGCGGCCAGCAACAGGTCACGGTCATGCCATTCGGCGGCGGCGGCGGTGATCAACTCGAACCCGCCCTCGGTGCGGCGGATCGAAAACTCGGTCCGCAGCCGCCCGTCCTCGTCCAGCAGATAGGCCAACCCGACCGCGCGCCCCTTGGGCAAAGCGCAGGACAGCAACCCATCCAGCCAGCGCTCCGCCCCCGGCCCCTCGACCGCAAAGCGCGAAAACCCGCAGAGGTCCAGAACCCCGCACCCGTCGCGCACGGCGGCCACTTCCTCCGCGATCCGCGCCTCCCAAGGGCCGCTCCGCGACCAGGTCAGCGTCGCCTCCTGCGAGGTGTCGTCGCCGTCCTTGGCGTACCAATTGGCCCGCTCCCACCCGCCGTAGACGCCCATTTGACCGCCCGCCGCGCGCACCCGGTCGTCCACCGGCGACAGCTTGCGGTCGCGGCCCGCGGGCCAGGTGTGCTGCGGGAAATGCATCGCGAATTCATGGCCATAGGTCTCCTGGGCCTTGTCGATGCAATACTGCGGGTCGGTGTAGTCGGTGAACCGGCGCGGGTCGACGGACCAGCAATCCCACTCGGGCCGCCCGTCCACGATCCAGTCGGCCAGGACCTTGCCCGCGCCACCGCCCTGCACGATGCCAAAGGTAAACGCCGTCGCCTCAAAGGCGTTGGGCACCCCCGGCATCGGCCCGATCAGCGGCAGGCCGTCGGGCGCATAGGGAATCGGGCCGTTGATGACCTTGCTGATCCCGCTCTCACCCAGCTTGGGGACACGCGCCATGGCGTCCTCCATGTAGACTTCCAGCCGGTCCAGGTCGTCCGGGAACAGCTGGAACGAGAAATCCTCGGGCACCTCGCCCGCGTCCCCGCCAGTCCAATGGGCGCGGCAGTCGCGCTCATAGGGGCCCAGGTTGTAGCCGGTCTTCTCCTGGCGCAGATAATACGAGGTATCCACATCCCGCAGGATCGGCAGCTTGCCCCCGTTGGCGCGGGTCCAGGCCGCGATTTCGGGGATCTCGTCGGTCAGCATATACTGATGCGCCATCACGGCCATCGGCACGGGCCGCCCGCCGAACGGCTCGAACCAGGCCCCCACGCGTCCGGCGTAGTAGCCGGCGGCGTTCACCACGATATCGCAGGTGATCTCCCCTTTTTTATGCGCGACGACCCACTTGCCACCCTCGCGGCGCACCCCGGTCGCCGGGCAGAACCGCAGGATCTTGGCCCCGGCGTCCCGCGCGCCCTTGGCAAAGGCCTGGGTCACCTGCGACGGGTCGATGTCCCCGTCCCAGGGATCGAACAGCACCCGGTCCAGATCATGCGTTTCCGCAAAGGGATAGCGGGCCTGCATCTCGTCGGGCGTCAACATCTCGACGTCCATCATGCCCAGCCGCTGCCCCATGGACCGCACCTTGGCGAATTCCTGCGTGCGGCGGTCGTCATGGCCCAGCCGCACCGCGCCCGACACGTTGTAGTTCAACGGATAATCGACCTTCTCCCCCAGCGCCCGATACAGATCGGTGGAGTATTTCTGGATGCTCATGATCGCGAAATCGGTCGAGAACGTCGGGCAGTTTCCCGCCGCATGCCATGTGGATCCAGCGGTCAGTTCGTTCTTTTCCAGCAAGACACAATCGGTCCAGCCCTTCTGCGTCAGATGCCACAGGATCGAAGTGCCGACGATACCGCCGCCGATGATCACCACGCGCGCGGTCTGGGGGATGTCTGACATGGTCTTCGTTCCGTTCAATATACAGGAGGAGAGATGACCCAGATGGCAACCGCCGGGGTCTCGTAGGGGTTCGACCAGCTGTAGGGCTCGTCACGAATGCGGAAACTGTCGCCGGGGCCGACGGTATAGGCGGCCCCGTTGATGGAAAGGTCCAGCTGCCCCGACAGAAGGTAGCCGATTTCCTGCGTGGCCCGGCGGATGTCCGGGGCGCTTTCGGTGCCCGGATCAAAGACGGCGTGCACGATCTCGAAGGGGTCGGTCAGGTCGGGCGAAACCAGCGTTTCATACAGTCCGTCCTGACGCGGCCCGATGACCCGGCGATTGTCGGCGCGCACGATGCGCCCCGCCTCGCCCGGTGCTTCCTCGGTTGCGACCGCCAGCAGGCTGGGTGCCACGCCCAACGTCGCGGCCATACGGCGGCCATCTTCGGGGGTCAGGGTCGACAGGTCGCGTTCCACCTGGCTCAGCCAACCGACCGATCGGCCCATGGCCTCGGCCAGGGCCGTCAGGGTCAGCGATCTGCTTTTGCGAAGCGCCCGCAGGTCCGCCCCGTTCATTGTCTGAATCATGGTCATGGGACCAGAAGCCCGAGCTCCGTGAAAAAATCAACTCTTTTTTCACGGGGCGTCAGATTGACGGGGCCACGACCCTGCCCGGCTACGTCCGACCTGGATCACCCGTCGGTCACCCGTGGATCACCCCTCCGTCTGTCAGTGAAAATCCCGCGATTTCGGAATCACCGTGACGTCGCGCGGATGCTTCGACGTGTGGCTGGGCAGCGGGGCCTTGATATGATCGGCACGCGCCAGATCAGGCGACAATTCATCCTCGGACAGACGCAAAAGCGCGTCGTTGCGATCCACGATTTCGCGCGCGACCACATGGATGACGGCATCGTCGAACTGCACGTAACCATGTACCGCCATAAGTCGCGAAGACATGATTTCCTTGCGAAATTTCGTGAACACATCGGGCCAGACCACCACATTCACCACCCCCGCCTCATCCTCCAACGTGATGAAACAGACGCCCTTGGCGCTGCCCGGCCTCTGCCGAATCAGGACCAGCCCCGCGACCGAACATTTCTGATTGAATCCAAGGGTTCGGAGGCGATCCGACCGGGTATAGCCCCCCCGATCCATCGACCGCCGCATGAAGGCGACGGGATGCGCCTTCAGCGACAGCCGCGCGGTCTGGTAATCCGCCACAACCTGTTCACGCAAAGGCATTTTCGGCAATTCATGCACAGGATCCTGGCCAACGTCGGGCGCGTCCCCATGGGTGAACAAAGGCAGCTCCGGCGCGGTGCGAATGGCCTTCGCATCCCAAAGCGCCGCACGTCGATCCTGCCCGGCGGATCGGAACGCATCGGCATTGGCCAGCTGCTCACACCCCCGCTTGGAAATCCGCGTCCGCCGTCGCAGATCCTCCACCCCCTCAAAGGGCCGGTCCCGCGCCGCCACCAGCCGCGCCGCCTCTTCCTGCTTGAAGCCGGAAATCTGCCGAAACCCCAGGCGCAACACATGCCCCGTCCCGTCCGGTTGCAGGCTGTTGTCCCACTCCGACAGATTGACGTCGACCGGCAGGACGGAAACCCCGGACTTCCGCGCCATATCAACGATTTGCGCAGGCGCATAGAACCCCATCGGCTGCGAATTCAGCAACGCACAGGCAAAGACATCCGGGTGGTGACACTTCAGATAGGACGACACATAGACCAGATGCGCAAAGCTGGCGGCGTGGCTTTCAGGGAAGCCATACTCCCCGAAACCCTCGATCTGGCTGAAGCAGCGCGCGGCGAAATCGGCGTCATAGCCCCGCTCCACCATCCGCCCCACCATCCGCGCCTTGTGGTCGCTGATCTGCCCCTTCGACCGAAAGGTGGCCATGGCCTTGCGCAGCTTGTTGGCCTCCGCCCCGGAAAACTGCGCCGCGACCAGAGCGATCTTCATCGCCTGCTCCTGAAAGATCGGCACGCCCAGCGTACGGCCCAGAATGTTCTTCAACTCATCAGGGTCATGCGGCGGTCCGGGCTTTGGGAAATCAATGGTTTCCGCCGTATCCCCTGCCCGTCGCCGCTTCAGGTAGGGGTGCACCATGTCGCCCTGAATCGGCCCCGGCCGGACGATGGCGACCTGGATCACCAGGTCATAGAACTCCACCGGGCGCAGCTTGGGCAGCATCGCCATCTGCGCCCGGCTTTCCACCTGAAAGACGCCCAGACTGTCGCCCCGTTGCAGCATCTCATAGGTCGGCCTGTCGCCCTCCTTAACGGTCGCCAGATCCATCTCGATGCCCTTGTGGGCGCGCAACAGGCCAAAGCTCTTGGCGATGCAGGTCAGCATCCCCAACGCCAGCACATCCATCTTGAAGATGCCCAGCGTGTCGATGTCGTCCTTGTCCCATTCGATGAAGGTCCGGTCCGGCATGGCCCCGTTGCCGATCGGCACGGTCGAGGTCAGCGGCTGTTCCGTCAGGATGAAACCGCCCACGTGCTGCCCCAGATGCCGTGGCATCCCGATCAGCTGATCGGTCAGGATCATCACCCGCCGCACCAGCGGATCGGCCACGTTCACGCCCGTATCTTCGGGGTGCATCGCCTTGACCGAAGTGCCCCAGGACCCCCAGGCCGTGCGGGCCAGCGCGTTGGTCACATCCTCCGACAGGCCCATGACCTTGCCCACCTCGCGGATCGCCATGCGCGGGCGATAGTGGATGACGGTCGCGCACAGCCCCGCATGTCGGCGGCCATAGCGGGTGTAGATGTGCTGGATCACCTCTTCGCGGCGCTCATGCTCGAAATCGACGTCGATGTCGGGCGGCTCGTTGCGGTCGGCGGACATGAAGCGCTCGAACAGAAGGTCGTTCAGCGCCGGATCCACCGAGGTGATCCAGAGGCAATAGCAAACCGCCGAATTCGCCGCCGAGCCGCGCCCCTGACACAGGATCCCCTGCCGTCTACCATAGGCCACGATCTCCTGTATGGTGATGAAATAGCGGGCCAGATCCCGCTCGGCGATGAACACCAGTTCCTTTTCGATGGCCACGCGCACCTTCTGCGGCACGCCCTCCGGATAGCGCCGCGCGGCCCCTTCCTCGGTCAGGATGCGCAGGTGTTCGTCCGGGGTCCGCCCCTCGGGCACATCGTCGCGCGGGTATTCGTATTTCAGCTCATCGAGCGAGAACCTCAGCCGTTTGGCGATCGCCAGGCTTTCGCGAATGGCATGGGGCCAGCGCGCGAACAGGCGCTGCATCTCCTCGGGCGACTTCAGGTGCCGCTCGGCGTTGGGATGCAGGTGAAACCCCGCCTCCGCCAGTTTCACCTTCTCGCGGATGCAGGTCATCACATCCTGCAACGGGCGCCGCTCGGGCATGTGGTAATGCACGTCGTTGGTCGCCAGCAGGCGCAGCCCGTGGGCCCTCGCCAACCGGTCCAGCCGTTCGATCCGGGCGTCGTCGTCACCCCGATAGTGATACACGGCGGCGACATGGCACAGGCTGGGCAGGCGCGCGGTCAGACGCAGCAGTTCGGCCTCCCAACCGATCAGATCCTCGGGCGGGATCACGATCAACACACTGCCCGCCTGCCCGGCAGCCAGATCCGCCAGCGTGATGTCGCAGCGCCCCTTGTCCTGCCAGACGCCATCAGGCCCCGTCATCCGCCCCTTGGAAATCACCTCGCAAAGCCGCCCATAGGCGGTGCGGTCGGTCGGATAGGCCAGCAGCTCGGTGCCACAGGTCAGCACCAGCCGAGTGCCGATAAGCGGGCGCATATGGGTAGTCTTCGCCTCTGCATGGATCCGAACCACCCCGGCCATGGAATTGCGATCGGCGATCCCGATGGCGTGATAGCCCATCTTCCAGGCGGTGCTCGCCAGATCAACGGCATCCGAGGCCCCGTGCAGGAACGAGAAACACGAGGCCACCCCCAGTTCCACAAAGGGCGCGGGCGGGTTCGGGGTAAAGACCTGCGCGGGGTCAAGGCTTCGCTTGTCCGGGGTCAGGGGTGCGTCGGGCATCGTCGGGCTTCGATCTCAGGGGGTGCGCCTGACGGCGCGGCGGGAGGGGGGCTCTGCCCCCCGTCGGCCAAGGCCGCCTCCCCCCGAGGTATTTCCGGCCAGAGGAAGACAGACAAACCGCCCGCGGCCCAGGCTCCGCGGCACAGTCCAGCCAGTAACCACGCGTTAAGGTTAACGTGCGATAGTGCCCCTACGGTACAGGCTGAGGAGCTGATGACCGTGCCAGGGGAAGACGCCTCGTTGCCTGTTCCGCCAAGCTGATGCCAGGCGCGGGGCGTCGGAACCACCTGAGGTCCCCGTCTCGATTCTGCGCGGGCCTGTCTTCCTCTGGCCGGAAATACCTCCGCCGGAGGCCACGGGCGCAGGGGGGCTCGATGCCCCTCTGCGCCCGCTCCCTGCGCGACGGGCCTGCCCGGCGCAACACCTGGGGCCTGCCCCCACCTGATCACGCAAACAACCCATGCAGGAACCAGTCGGGAATGGCCCCGCGCCCATCCCCCGCGACCCCCTCGCGATAGAGCCAGTAGCGCCCGCCATCCGCCACCTCGACCTTATAGTAATCCCGCAGTCGCGCATGGGCCGGCACGCGCCACCATTCCGGCGACAGCCGTTCCGGTCCCTGATGCCGGCGGATCAGATAGGGCCTGCGCCGCCACCTGAAGCGGATCGGCGGGCCTTCGGGCACGGCATAAAGCACCTCGATCCGCTCGGGTGCTTGCAGCAGGCGCAGCGGACGCTCGCGGGGGGGGGCGACCAGACCGCCTCCGCCCAGCCCGCCAGGGGCCAGCCGGTCCGCCCGCAGGCCGAGCGCCGAGGTCCAGACCTCGGCCCGTTCCGGCATATGGCTTTCGCAGGGGTCCGGGCGTTGCACTCCGCGAGGCCCCAAGCGGCTGGACAGCCGGTCAATCAACGTGGCCACGGCCACCGCGCCATCGGCCTCACCGTCCAGGCGGGTCTGTGCCGCGGCCTGTTCCTCGACCCGCACCGCCTCCACGGCGAGCGTATCGAAGCCGTAGCCCGCGTCGAGACCCTCAAACCGTTTCTCCAGCAGGCGGCGCAGGTGGTCGGGGTCGCGGCTGGCGCGGGCGGTCAGCGCCTCGAACACGTTGGCATGGCCATCCACCCGGTAAAGATCCAGCCGGATCGCCCGCACCCCCTGCCCCGCCCGCGCCAGATCGCGGCAGAGCGTGGCCAGCAGGCCCGGCAGCCAGGGCTGCGGATCCATCACCGGCTCGGCCAGGCGCTGCACCGCGCGGAACCGCTGCGGCGGCGCAGGGCTGACCACTGGTTCCGGCAGCATGCCCAGCGCCTGATCCAACCGCCGCAGAGGGGTCGTCAGCGCCTTGCCGTCGCGCCCAAACCGGCGGTCCAGGCTGGCCCGGGGCACCTGCATCAGGTCACCCACCCGTTTCAGCCCCAGACGGCGCAGGGTCAGCAGGGTCGCTCCATCGAGACGCAGCGCCGCCATCGGCAACATCGCCAACCGCACGCGCAGCGCCTCTGGCCCGCAAACCTCCTCCGCGCCCCCATGGCGTGCAATCGCCCAGGCCGCGCCATGGGTCGGGGCCACGGCCAGCCGCGCCTCTTGCCCCAGATCACCCAGCCGGGCGGCCATATCGGCCAGCATCGCAGCCTCGCCCCCCCAAAGATGGGCCGCACCTGTGGTGTCCAGCACCAGCCCATCGGCCCCGTCGGTGGCCGACCAGGGGCACCAGCGCCGCGACCAGAGCGCGAGCCGCCCCAGCGCCACCGCGTCACCCGCCAGATCGGCGGGCAGCGCGACCAGGTCGGGACACAGGCTGCGGACATCCACGACCCGTGCCCCAACGGTGGCCCCGGCGGCGCGCGCGGCTTCGGACAGGGCATGGATCACCGGACCGTGGCGGCCCTCGGCGGCCAGGACCAGCGGGGTTGCGGGGTCATGTTCAGGGGCGGCCGCTTCCTCCCAGGGCGCGGGGGTGGGGCGCGGCATCCGGGCCTGCGCCCTCTCCCACCGGGCGATCGCGAAGCGGGGCAGCCAGATCGAGACGATGCGCCGCGCGGTCATGGGCGGCCACCCAGGTGCCCGGTTGGCTGCGGCGCGACCGAAACAGCTCGGCGTGCCACTGCGGCGCGCCGGGGGCGCGGGGATCGAAGGGATGCGCCCCCGAGGGGGCAGAGGCCACGCGCCACCGGTCGGGGGCCACCGACAGCGACGGATCCGCATCCGCGCGGATCAGCCACAGCGGCACGCCCGAGCGCGCCGAGCGCAGCGCCAGCCGCTTGCTTGCTGTGAAGTCGAGCACCTTCGGGTTGCCCCAGATCTCTCCGATGACGGCGGATAATGCGGCGCATTCCAGTCCCTCCTCCATCGCCCAGAGCGCCTCTGCCGCAGTGCGGGCCGCGACCCTGAGGATGGGCATATCCAAGCCGGTGACCCCCGCGATGCCGCGCCCATAGGGCAGCCCGCCTTCTTGCGCGGCAAGGCGGTCCTGCACCCACAGGATCGGTCCGCCGCCACGGCGGGCGGCGTCCAGCTGCGCCAGCACCAGCCCCGTCGCCGCCCCGTCACGGGACGCGCCGAAGGCCTCGCTCAGGGCGGGCAGCTGCGGATCCGGTGTCGGCAACATGGCGGGCAACTCGGGAATCGGTTCAAATGTTCACCTAATGTTCTCATTTCTGCCCTGCTTGTCGAGTCCCCTTCGTCATGTGTCAGCAGGTCGTGATCGCCCACACCGTTGGCGCGACAGCCCCCAAGGCGCTCAGGCCCCCCTGCCAACGCGGCCCGCATCGACAGCCGACGATACCCGGTCGGCCCCGATCGTGATAGAAACGCACCAATCCAAGGCGGAGCGGGGCGCATGCAGACCGAGATGACGACGGCGGACCGGCTTTACCGCGACAAGGACTGGATCCAGGCGACGGCGGGGGTGGCCAACGCGGGCGTCGCGCTTGCCATCGTCGACCCGGACAGCATTGGCTGGGCGAAAGTGGCCTCTCTGCTGGAAGACTACGGTTTCATCGGGTTCACAGCCGCAGAAAAGGACAGGGTATTCGATCAGATCCGCGCCAATCTCGGTGGGGACGGTGACCTGCCCTATTGGGATTCCTTTACGGCATCCGCCACACATGCGCTATCAACCTGCGAGGCCATCACCGGGACCGCGGGCGACCGCTACATATTGCAGAGCGACCGAGCGCCGGAGGCCGCAATCCTGCAGGAGGTCACCGACCTGAACCGGATCGTCGGCGTGTCCCCCCTTCCAGAATGGTACATGCGCGGCGAGGGGCCGCCATCCCTGACCGGCTGGATCCGCGCGCCCGACGGTCGCATGATCGCCTGCGCAAACGGCAGCATGCGCTATCACCCGCAAAGTCGGTTGGCCGGGACATACTACGTGGGCACCGTCTCGGTTGCGCCATCCGCGCAGGGGCTTGGCCTGGGAACCCTCGTCACGGCCCTGCTGGTCCGGGATGGCCTGCGGGCCTTCGACGCCACATCCGTGACCGCCGTGGCACAACCCGGCAACGCGCCGTCACGTGCCATGCTGGCACGATGCGGGCTGCGTCATGATCCAAGCCGGGCGACGGTCATCCTCAATCGCTCCGGCGCGTTTCACACACGCTAGGGACGGAATATGGGGGCCGGCCAACCGTCCCGTAAGGGCGACGGCCGACCCAGGCTCCGACACAGCGCGTTAGGGGGCGAGACAGTCCGCCATGTTTTGCGCCAAGGCCCGAAGGAGCGCGGGATACTGCTGCGGGCCGGGGGCCTGCGCGGCACCGGTCGGGTCCAGAACGGCCAGACGGACGCCGTTGCCCTCGGCCACCGTGGCGGCCAGGCCCGGATCGAACTGCGGCTCGCTGAACAGGCAGACGATCCCCTCTGACGCGACACGGTCGCGCAGCTCGGCCACATGGGCCGCCCCGGGGGACGTCGCATCGCCTAGGCGAATCGACCCGGACGAGGGGACGTCGAAGCGCGCCTCGAAGTAGCCGTAAGCGTCGTGGAAGGTCAGGAACCCGCGCCCGCGCAACGGGGCCAACAGCGTCTCGATCTCTACCTCGACTGCGGTCAGCTCGGCCTGACCAGCGGTCGCATTGGCGCGGTAGGTCGCCGCGTTCTCGGGGTCGACGGTCGCCAGAACGTCCGCGATCTGCGCCAGCCAGAGCTTGCCGTTCACCGGGTCGAGCCAGGCGTGGGGATCGACCCCGCCCGCGTGGTCGTGGCCATGGTCATCGTGGCTACCATGGCCCTCGGCGGAGGCCGCATGACCGTGCGCGTCATGGTCGTGGTCCTTGTGATCGGAGTGATCCTCGTGATCGGCGTCATGGTCAGCGTGGTCGTCATGACCCGCGTGATCGCCGTGGTCTTCGTGCCCATGAGGATCGCTTGCGGCCTCATGGTCGTGATCGTCGTGGTCGTCGCCAAAGGCACGCAGAGCCGTACCGTCCAGATCCAACAAGGTTACCCGTTGCGCGTCCGCGGCCAGGGTGTCGAGCGCTCCGTCCAGCCAGGGGGTCAGCGCGGGGCCGATCCAGACCACGACATCCGCCGCCTCCAGCGCGGCCGCCTCGGAGGGGCGCATGGCGTGACCGTGGGGCGACGCATCGGCCGGCACCACAAGGTCCGGAACCCCAACCCCCGCCATCACGCGGGAGACGAGGCCGTGAACCGGCAAGATATCGGTGGCCACGCGCGGGGCATCGGCAAATGCGGGCGCGGCGGCGAGACAGGCGGGGAGGAGGAATGTGCGTATCATGGCGGGCTTGCTAGATGTGATATTATAACATATCAACCCCCCATGACACCACTCGGCTTTGACCCGCACAATCACGCCCATTGCATTCGCGACGCCGTTGCGGCGGCCCAGGACCATTGCGCCGCCGAGGGGCTGCACCTGACCCCCGTGCGCCGCCGGGTGCTGGAGCTGCTGCTGGACCGGCATCGCGCGATGGGGGCCTATGACATCCTCGACGTGCTGCGCGCCGAGGGGCTGGGCTCGCAGCCACCAGTGGCTTATCGCGCGCTGGAATTTCTGACCAAGCACGGCTTTGCCCATCGGATCGAGCGTCTGAACGCCTTTGTCGCCTGCACCCATCCGGCGGCCCCCCACGACCCCGCCTTTCTGATCTGCCGCAAATGCGAGGCGGTGGCCGAGACGGCGGCAGACGCGCGCCTGGGCCGTGCCGCCGCCGACACCGGTTTTCACGTCGAAGAAACGGTGGTCGAGATGCAGGGCCTTTGCCCCAAGTGCCAGGACACCGACGCCCCATGACCGACCCGCTTGTGCAACTGGATCGCCTGACGGTGCGTCAGGGCGGTCAGGTCACCCTTCAGGATGTGACGCTGGCGCTGCGCCCGGCAGAGATCGTCACCATCGTCGGCCCGAACGGGTCGGGCAAGTCGACCCTGCTCAAGGCCCTGATCGGGGCAATCCGGCCTGCGTCGGGTCGGGTGACCCGCGCGCCGGGCCTGCGCATCGGCTATGTTCCGCAGACGCTGGCGATCGACCCGACGCTGCCCCTGACCGTGCGGCGATTCCTGTCCCTGCCCCGCCGCGTCACCGACGCCGAGGCCGCCGAGGCATTGGACAAGACCGGGGCCGGGACGCTGTCGAACCGGCAGATGACCGACCTGTCGGGGGGACAGTTCCAGCGCGTTCTTCTGGCCCGCGCATTGTTGTCCAATCCGCAGCTTCTGGTGCTGGACGAGGCGACGCAAGGGCTGGATCAACCCGGCTCTGCCGCCTTTTACCGATTGATCGAGGCGATCCGCCGCGACATCGGTTGCGCGGTTCTGATGGTCAGCCATGAATTGCACGTGGTCATGGCCGCCTCGGACCGGGTCATCTGCCTCAACGGGCACGTCTGCTGCGAGGGGCACCCGGAACAGGTGGCCACCGCGCCCGAATATCGCGCGCTGTTCGGGACGGGCACGCAGGGGGCGCTGGCGCTTTACCGGCATGAACACAGTCACACCCACGACGACGGGTCGGCCTGCACCCACGACCATCCTCACCCGGCGGAGGCCACCGAATGACCATGCTCGACAGCTTCCTGACCCGGGCCACCCTGGCGGGCCTGGGCGTGGCGCTGGCGGCTGGGCCGCTGGGCTGTTTCGTGGTCTGGCGACGGATGGCCTATTTCGGCGATGCGACGGCCCATGCGTCGATCCTGGGCGTGGCGCTGGCGCTGGCGTTTTCGACCTCGGTCTTTCTGGGCGCTCTGATCGTGTCGCTGGCCATGGCGGTGGCGATCACGCTGCTGTCCGGGCGGGGCATGGGCACCGACACCCTGCTGGGCGTTCTGGCGCATTCGGCGCTGGCCCTGGGGTTGGTCGCGGTGTCCTTTCTGGACGGGGTGCGGATCGATCTGATGGCCTATCTGTTCGGAGACATCCTGGCTGTGGGCAAGACCGACCTGGCGGTGATCTGGGCGGGTGCGGCGGCGGTTCTTGGGCTGTTGGCGTGGCGCTGGCAGAGTCTGCTGACCGCGACGCTGAACCCCGACCTGGCGCAGGCCAGCGGCATCGATCCGAACCGGGAGCGTTTGATCCTGACGCTGGCGCTGGCGCTTGTGGTGGCCGTGGCGATCAAGGTGGTGGGGGCCCTGCTGATCTCGGCCCTGCTGATCATCCCTGCCGCCGCAGCCCGCCCTTTTGCCACCACGCCCGAGCGGATGGCGATTCTCTCGGCGGGACTGGGCGGGCTGGCGGCCCTGGGCGGCATGCGCCTGTCCTACAGCTTCGATACGCCCACGGGCCCCACGATCGTGGCGCTGGCCGCCGGGTTGTTCGCGGTATCGTCCCTGTACCGCAGCCTGATGCGGCGCGACTAAGTCCCAGAGAGATCTGAGAATTTCCTGACCGCGACCAAGTCGACGGCGATCTTCCCGTGGTTGGACGCCTTACAATTGTCTTGACTGATCGATCAGTCAGGATACCCTCTCGCCATGTCGAAAGCACAGCTCAAATCCAGGGATGCCCCGAACGAGACGGTCGAAAAGATCCTCGTCGCGGCAGAAGTCGAGTTTTCCGAACGGGGGTTCGACGGGGCGGGGATGAAGGCGATCTCTGCTCGGGCCGACGTGTCGCAGGCGCTGCTGCACTATCACTTCGGCAACAAGGATCGGCTTTATGACGAGGTGATCGAGCGTCGGTCAGACATGATCAATTCCGAACGCCGCACCCTGTTGGCCGCAGTCGATCCTGACGCGCCCGACGCGCTGGACGGCATCCTTGCGGCGCTGTTCCGGCCGCCGCTTGGGCCGTCAGGCGGCCAACATGCCTATGCGCGTATCTTCTCCAACCTCGTCGTCGGGCGGGAGCGGGAGCGGGCGCTGGTGCGCCGCTGCTATGACCCGACGGCCCGCACCTTCATCGAGGCGATCTGCCGCGCGACGCCTGGCACGGATCAGGCCACGGCGGCCATGGCCTACACCCTGTCACTTGGCGCCCTGATCGCCGTGATCGGCCGCGATGGCCGGGTGGAGCGGCTGATGGGCCGCGACGACATCCAGACCCAGGACCAGATCCTGGCCCAGCTCGTGCGCTTCACCAAGGGAGGGGTGCTGGCGCTGACGGGGACCGGCTGACTCACCGACCATTCATTCGTTTTTCAAGGGAGGAAAACATGAAGACCCTGACCAAAGGCGCCCTGCTTGCGTCCACACTTCTGCTGCCTGCAACCGCCTTCGCCGACAGCTATTCGGCCACCATCGCCGCGGGCCACCCGCCCGTGTTCCGGTGGGTCAAGATGCTGGACGAGGCCTTCGTGCCCGCCGTCACAGCCAAGCTGGAAGGCACCGGACATTCCATCGACTTCACCGGTCAATACGGCGGCGCCATCGCCGGCGTGGGCGAGGAATTGGAGGCGGTGGAGGCGGGCCTTGCCGAACTGGGCACCTGCCAATCGCTGTTCGACCCCGCCAAGATGGCGGCGCAGAACGTCACCTACTACACGCCCTTCGTCAGCGACGACCCCCGCACCATCGGCACCTTGATGCACCGCCTGCAGTTGGAAAACGAGAACATGCAGCGCAGCTATGCCGACAACGGCGTCGTCTACATCGGCGCGCCGATGGTGATCGACGACTACCTGTTGATGACCAACTTCCCGATCGAAAGCCTCGCCGACCTGGACGGACGCAAGATCGCGGCCCCCGGCCCGGCCATAAACTGGCTGTCGGGGACGGGCGCTGTCGGCGTCTCGGGCAACCTGACGACCTATTACAACGAGCTGAAGTCAGGCGTCTTCGACGGGGTGATCGTCTTCGCCTCTGCCGCGCTGCCGGGCAAGCTGTACGAAGTGGCCCCTTACGTGACGCGCGCGGGTCTGGGCGCGCAATACGCGGGCTCCATCTGCGCCAATATCGACTGGTACGAGGGCCTGCCGGAGGAGGTTCAGACCGCGCTGCACGAGGCTGCGGCCGAGACCGGGGAATGGTACGTCTCCGCGTTGGAGGGTGCCGTGCAGACGGCCTTTTCGGTTATGGGCGAAAACGGAGCGACGATCACGGAAGCCTCGGATGACATGCGCGCGGCATGGGCCGCTGGCATGGACAATGCCGCACAGGCCTGGGCCAAGGGTCTGGACGACAACGGCATCGCCGGGTCCGAGGTCCTGACCACCTACATGGGTGAGATGCGCGCCGCCGGGGCCACCCCGCTGCGCGACTGGGACAGCGAGTGATCCGTGCCCGACGTCACGCAAAGTGACCTGCGGCCCCTGCGTTGGCTCGATCAGCTGACGCAGGTGGCCAACGTGGGCGGCTCGCTTCTGATCGTGGGGCTGGTGGTGTTGATCGGCATGGATGTCTTCGCCCGCAACGCCTTCAACGCACCGATCTCCGGCGTGCCGGAAATGGTGACCCTGTCGATCGTGGCCATCGTTTTCCTGCAGGCCCCGCAGGCGTTGAAGGCCGGGCGCATGACCCGATCGGACGCGCTGTTGGGGGCGCTGACCAAGGGGGCACCGCGCATCGCACGGGGGCTGGAAACGCTGTTCGACCTGTTGGGCGCGCTGGTCATAGGCGTGATCCTCTATGCGACCTGGCCCATCTTTGCCCGCGCCTGGACCCGCGGAGAGTTCATCGGGGCGGCGGGCGATTTCACCGCCCCGGTCTGGCCGGTCAAGGCGATGATCCTGCTGGGCGGCACCCTGCTGGCGCTGCAATTCCTGGCGCGCATCCTGCGCCGCCACGCACCGCAGGACGACGCGACATGACACCCTTCGACATCGGTCTGCTGGCCCTGGGCGGCATGGGCGTTTTCGTCTTGGGCGGCATGTTCGTGCCCATCGCGCTGATCCTGTGCTCGTTTCTGGGCGTCTGGGCGATCAAGGGCTCTCCGATCCTTGCGGCCAAGATGTTGGGCCTGGCGGCCAATGACGCCATCGCCAGCTATTTCTTCGGGGTCGTCCCCCTGTTCGTTCTGATGGGCTTTCTGGTGTCCGAGTCGGGCATCGGGCGCGATGCCTTCGACGTGGCCAACGCCATGTTCCGCCGCATCAAGGGCGGGCTGGGCGTGGGCACCGTGGCGGCCAATGCGATCTTTGCCGCCGTCACCGGCATCTCCATCGCGTCGGCGGCCGTTTTCACCAAGATCGCGGTGCCGGAAATGCGCCGCCACGGCTATTCCAGCCGCTTCGCCGTGGGCGTGGTGGCGGGCAGTTCGGTGCTGGGCATGCTGATCCCGCCCAGCCTGCTGCTGATCCTGTTCGGATTGCTGGCCGAGCAATCCATCGGCGACCTCTTTGTGGCGGGCATCGGGCCGGGCTTGTTGCTGGCGCTGTTCTTCGGGCTGGGCACAGTGGCGATGGCGACCTTCACGCCCCGGTTCGTGGGCGAACGGCTCAGCGAGGACAGCGCCCCCCTCAGCCGCAGAGAGCTGATTTCCAAGGGGGTGCCGATCACCGCATTGATCGGGCTGGTGCTGGGGGGGATCTATGCCGGGCTCTTCACACCAGTCGAGGCGGGGGCCATCGGGGCCATCGGGGCGCTGGTCATCGGCTTACTGAAACGGCGCCTCAGCCTGCCCGCGCTTTGGCGGGTGCTGGTGGACACCGGGCTGGTCACCGCCTCGGTCTGCTTTCTGATCATCGCGGCGCAGATGTATTCGCGGATGCTGGCCTTTTCCGGCGTGCCGAACGCCTTCGGCGAGTTGGCGGCGACGGCGGACCTGGGTCTGCTGGGGCTTATCTTCCTCTATGTGTTGGTGGTGATCCTGCTGGGCATGATCCTCGACAGTTCGTCCATCATGCTGATCCTGGTGCCCCTGATGCTGCCGATCGTGACGCCCATGGGCGTGGACCTGATCTGGTTCGGCATCGTCACCGTCATCGCGGTTGAGATCGGGCTGTTGACGCCACCGTTTGGAATATCGGTCTACGTCATCAAATCCACGCTCGACGACGACAGTATCAGCCTGTGGGACATCTTTGTCGGTGCGGCCCCCTTCGCCTTGATGATGCTGCTTTGCCTGATCCTGATCATCCTGTTCCCGCCCATCGCCATCGGTCTGCTGTAGGAGGCCCCGCGCATGTCACGACGATTCATCGACCTATCCGTCCCACTGGAGGCGGAGATCCCCTCCGACCCGGAGATCATGTTGCCGCAGATCGAATACTTCGATCACAAGGACACCGCCGCGCAGATGGCCGGATTCTTTCCGGGCCTTGCCCCCGACCAGCTGCCGGGCGGGGATGGCTGGGCGTTGGAGAAGCTGACGATCTACACCCACAACGGCACCCATCTGGACGCGCCCTATCATCACCATTCCACAATGGATGGCGGCAAACGGGCGATCACCATCGACGAGGTCCCGCTGGAATGGTGCTTTGCCCCCGGCGTGCGCCTGGACTTCCGCCACCTGCCCGACGGCCACATCGTCACGCCCCAAGAGGTGGACGCCGAACTGGACCGGATCGGCCATGTCCTGCAACCGCTTGATATCGTGCTGGTGAACACCGCCGCCGGCGCGCGATATGGCCACGACGATTACCTGATGCGGGGCTGCGGCATGGGCCGCGACGCGACTTTGCACCTGTTGAAACAGGGCGTCCGCGTCACCGGCACCGATGCCTGGAGCTGGGACGCCCCCTTTCCGCTGACCGCAGAGCGGTTTGCCGAAACCGGCGATCCCGGCGTCATCTGGGAAGGCCACCGCGCCAGCATGGACATCGGGTATTGCCACATCGAAAAGCTGGCCAACCTCGACGCCCTGCCGGGGGCTGGCTTCACCGTCTCCTGCTTCCCGTTCAAGATCAAAGCCGCCTCTGCCGGGTTCGTCCGGGCGGTCGCCATCCTCGAGGACTGACATGCCCAAGACGATCATCACCTGCGCCGTCACCGGCGCGATCCATACGCCCACCATGTCGGACGCCCTGCCCTACCGGCCCGAAGACATCGCGCGGCAGGCCATCGACGCCGCCCACGCCGGGGCCGCGATCCTGCATCTGCACGCCCGCAACCCCGAAGACGGCCGCCCCTCGGTCGATCCGGCGCATTTCGCGGCGTTCCTGCCGATCATCCGGGCCGAGACGGACGCCATCGTCAACATCTCGACCGGGGGTAGCATCACCATGGGCATCGAGGACCGGTTGGCCCCCGCCGCCGCCGCCTCGCCCGAGATGTGTTCGCTCAACATGGGGTCGCTGAACTTTGCCTGCCATCCGCTGGCCGACCGCTACGACAGCTACAAGTTCGACTGGGAGGAGGCGCATATCCGGGGGTCCGAGGGCGGTATCTTCCGCAATACCTTTGCCGATATCAAACAGGTCGCCGCCACCATGGGCGGGGCCCCGCATCACGCCAAGTTCGAACATGAATGCTACGAGGTCGGGCATCTCTACAATCTGGCGTTCTGCCTGAAACAGGGGATGTTTCAGGCTCCGATCTTCTTGCAGTTCGTGATGGGCATCCTGGGCGGGATCGCCGCCGATATCGACAACCTCGTGTTCATGAAACGGACCGCCGACAAGCTGTTCGGCACGGACTACCAGTGGTCGGTGATCGGCGCGGGCGGGCAACAGATGAAGCTGGCCGCCGTCGCGGCACAGATGGGCGGCCACGTGCGCGTCGGGTTGGAGGATTCGCTCTTCATCGAAAAGGGTCGCCTTGCCACGTCGAACGCCCAGCAGGTCGAAAAGGTGCGCAAGATTCTGGAGTTGCAGGGCAATGCCATCGCCACCCCCGCCGAGGCGCGCGCGATGTTGGGCCTCAAGGGGACCGACAAGGTCAGTTTCTGACCCTTGCTGCCAATCAGATCCCGGAGGACGCCATGACCGTCGACCAACCCAAAGACCCCCTAGAGGTCATCTTCACCTGTTCGGGCCATGCCACAGGCAAGATGCGCAACGATCTGGATGTGCGCATGACACACCCGATGGAAGAACGCTTTGCGATGGCCACCGACGAAGGCCCGTTTCATGGCGGCGACGCCACCGCGCCGCCCCCGCTGGCGCATTTCATCAGCGGGCTGACAGGGTGCATCATGACGCAGCTGCGGGCCTTTGCGAAACGGATGAACGTCGAGATCACAGACCTGAAGGTCGACTGCCGCATCGTCTGGCAATGGACGCCGGTGGGCCGCATCTACGAAACCGCGCCCAAGAGCTTTGACATCGACATCCTGCTGGACAGCCCGAACCCTCTCGAAGAGCAGATCGCCCTGATCGAGGCGGCCAAGAAGGGGTGTTTCGTGGAACAGACCCTGTCGCAGGCCAATACCGTCACGCACCGGTTGAAGACCGAAGGCGGGTTCCTGCGGCTTCGCTAGGGTCGCGTCAGGCCCCGCCCCGGAACAGCGAAAAGCCCCAGGGCGTGAACTTGAACGGCAGATGGAAGTGTTCCGTCACCCGGTCGATCCCGAACCGAAAGACGGCCGTGTCGACGAAGGACGGCTCGGGCAGGTCCCAACCGCTCTGCCGGTAGTAGTCTCCGACGCCGAAGCGCACCTCATAGAGCCCGCGCGTCACACCCTGCCCGTCCACCATCGGATGCGGCAAGTGGCCAGTCGGGGCGCAGACGTCATGAACGATCTCTGCCGGGTCGGGATCAAGCCGGAGCAGCCGCACCGACAGCCCCGCAGCCGGGATGCCACGCGCCACGTCGACGGCGTGAACCGAGATGCCGCCCGCCTGCGGCTGCGGGGCCACGCTCATGCCGCGGCCTCTATCTCGGGGCCGTCATAGGTCGTGGAAACCTGCAACTCCCCCGCCGAGACCTGCGCGGCGGTGGCGTCGATCCTGGTCCGCAACCCCGCAGGAACCTCTGGCCCCATGGCCAGCCCCACGGCCCCCTCTGCCAGGCCAAGCCGCACGATCGACCCTGCGCCCCGGCCCGCACGCATGTCCTGCACGGCGCGCACGACCCCCAGGTCGATACGTGCCAGGGCCGAGGCGACAAACACCTCCGGCTCCGCCGCGCACCAATCGGTGACATTGCCGATCTGGCGCATGCCGGTCACGCGGCAGGCACGGGTGGCCCCGTCGCGTGCGGCGTTGAGCATGGTGAACAACACATCCGCCCCGGCGTCCGCGATCCGCGTGGCCCAGGCCTCGGTGACGGTGCTGTCGTCCTGCGTTCCGCAGAAGCCGGTGATCAGACGCACATCCGGGTCGGCATGACGGACACCGGCGGCAAAAGCCGCGCGGCCCTTCAACCCCGGCACGACACGGTGACCGGACAAGTGGCCGACGCAGCCGGTCTGCGTGTGCCGCGCCGCCAGCACACCGGCAAGAAAGGCCGATTGTTCCTGCAGGACGTCATAGCTGGCAAGGTTTGGAGCCGTGACCGCGCCCTGAACGACAGCAAAGGCACATTCCGCAAAGGCCTCGGCCACCGGTGGGGTCACAAGGTTGCCCTGCCCGCCCACAAAGACCACCCCATCCGAGCGTCCAGCCGCCGCCTTCAGCGCGCTGGTCATCGCGGCGGGATCATAGGGGATGCCGTCCACGATCTCGATCTCGCCAGCCGCGGGATCGGCTTGCATCCTTTCCGCCCCATCAAGGGCGGATTGGTTGAAGCCGCCGTCGCGCAGCGCCCCTACGAACAAGATTGAAATACGCATCCGGTCTCTTTCTCATGATACGGCGGCGCACCGGGGCGCGCCGCCGTCAGGCTGGATCAGCCGTTGACCTTGGCCGACAGGATCAGCGGTGCCCAGGTGGCGATGGCGTCTTCGACAAAGGTCGTGAACTCTGCGGATTCCATGGGCGTGTGGGCGATGCCGAACTGGGCCAGCTGCGCGATCACCGCGTCCAGCTGCATGATCTCGGCGACGGTATCGTTGATCGTCTCGACCATGGCCGGATCCATGCCTGCGGGCCCGGACAGACCGGTCCAGTTCTCGATCACGACATCATGGCCCAGCTCGCGGAAGGTCGGGATATCAGGGAACAGCGGCGAACGGGCAGGCGCGGCCAGGGCGATGGGCTGCGTCTCGCCCTCGGTGATCAGGTCCCGGTTCAACGCGACCATGTCGTAATAGGCCTCCAGCACCCCGGCACGGAAATCCTGAATCGCGGGCGCGCTGCCCTGATAGGGGACGTGGATCTGCTCGATCCCGAGCGCCCCGTCGACGGCCTGGCCCAGGATATGGGTGATCGACCCGACCCCGGACGACCCATAGGTGATGCCCTCGCCCTTGGCCTGGTCGATATAAGCCTCGAGCGAGGTGATGCCCGAGTCGGGTTGCACGAACAGCGCGGGCGTCGAGGCGCCCAGATAGGCGATATGGGTGAAGTCGCCCATCGGGTCGTAGGGCAGATCCTCGAACTGGGTGGGCGCGATGGTAAAGGGCGCGTTGTTGCCCAGGATCAGGGTTGTCCCGTCCGGGTCCTGATCGGCCACGAAGTCGGCCGCCACGGTACCGCCCGCGCCGGGGCGGTTGTCGACCACGGCCTTCTGGCCATACTCGCTCTCGAAATACTGGGCCAGGACGCGGGCGATCAGGTCGCTGGTCCCGCCGGGCGGGAAGGTGACGACGATGCGCACCGGCTCATCGGTCCATTTGCCCGGTTCGGCCAGGGCGGGCGTGGCCATCAGCAGGGCGGCCGTGCCGAAGGTGAGGATCTGTTTCATTTCAGTAGGTCCTTGATTGGAGGTTTCGGAAGTCAGGTTTGAGAGGCAAGCAGTGCGCGGCGGCGGGCCCGCCTGCGGCGCAGCGCGGAAAAGACGGCATAGGCCAGGATCAGCACCGTGATGGCGATCAGCGTCCCGCTGATCGGGCGGGTCAGGAAAACGGTGGCATCGCCCCGTGACAACAGCATCGCCCGGCGCAGCTGCTCCTCCATCATCGGGCCCAGGACGAAACCGATCAGAAAGGGGGCCGGCTCAAACCGGAACAGGCGCATCAGATAGCCCGCCCAGCCGAAGGCCAGGGTCAGCCAGATGTCGAAGACGTTGTTGTTGAGCGAATAGACGCCCACGCAGATCAGAACGATGATCGTCGGATACATGTAGCGGTAGGGGATCTTGAGCAGCCGCACCCACAGCCCGATCAGCGGAATGTTCAGCACCAGCAACAGAACATTCCCGATCAGGAAGCTGGCGACCAGCCCCCAGAACAGATCGGAATGTTCCACCAGCAGGCGCGGGCCGGGCACGATGCCGTACATCATCAGCGCCCCGATCACGAGGGCCATGGACGCGCTGCCGGGCACACCCAGGGTCAACGTCGGGATGAAGGCGGTCTGCGTGGCGGAGTTGTTGGCCGCCTCGGGCACGGCGACGCCCTCGATCGCGCCCTTGCCGAAATTGGCGCGGTTGGGCGAGATCTTCTTTTCGACCGCGTAGGCCACCGCCGAGGCGACGGTCTGCCCGGTGCCCGGCAGCGCCCCGAAGAAGCTGCCGATGCTGGCCCCGCGCATGATCGGGGCGAACATTGCCTTCCACTGGGCGCGGGTGGGGTAGAATTTGGCGTAGTCGATTTCATTCTGATGCGCGCCCTGGGCGTTGGCACGGATTGACACGATCAGCTCACCCACCCCGAACAGGCCCATGGCCACGATCACCAGATGCACACCGTCGCGCATCTCCGGGATGCCCAGGGTGAAACGTTCGGCCCCGGTGGTGATGTCGACGCCCACGGTGCCCAGCATCAGACCGGTGACGACCATGGCGATGCCTTTCAGGGGGCTGCCGTTCGACACCGCCGAGGCGGCGACCAGCCCCAGCAGGATGACCGCGAAATATTCCGTCGGCCCGAAATTCAGCGCCAGTTCTGCCAGACCCGGTGCCAGGACCGCCATGACCAGCATGCCCACGATGCCGCCCCCAAAGGACGCGATGGCGCTGGCGAAAAGCGCGATGCCCGCGCGGCCCTCGCGCGCCATGGGATAGCCGTCGATGCAGGTGATGGACGACGACGGCGTGCCGGGAATATTCATCAGGATCGAGGCGATGGACCCGCCGTATTCCGCGCCGTAGTAGACGCCCGCGATCATCACCAGGGCAGCCGTCGGCTCCAGGTAAAACGTCAGCGGCAGGATCATCGAGATCGCCGCCATGGACCCGATCCCCGGCAGCACGCCGATGAAGGTGCCCAGGAACACGCCGACGAAGCAATAGAACAGGTTCGCCGGCTCCATCGCGACCAGCAACCCATTGCCGAAACCTGCAAGGATCTCCATCGCTCAGATCCCCCTGAAGGCGTCGAAAGGCAGGCCGATCACCCCGATGAACAGCCCCCAGCAGGCCACGCCCACCAATGCGGCCAGCGCCATCTTGCCGGGAAAGCGCAGGGACGGATCCGGCAGGCTGGCCGTGATCACCGTCAGAAAGACGCCGGGCACCAGACCGATCCGCCCCACCGTCAGCGCAAAGACCGCCAGGGCCGCGCCGATTGCCACGAAGGAAATCCAGTCCGGGCGTTCCGCATCCGACCGGTCACGCAGATCGGCGGCAATGACCGCCAGGGCCAGCAGCGCAAGGATGCCCCCCGTCAGCACCGGAAAGGCCCCGGTGCCAAGACGCCTGGGCGAACCGACGCCCAGGTCGACCCCACCCAGGATGAACACCAGGGCCAGCGCGAACAGCCCCACGCCACCCAAGGCCCCCAGATAGGCATGCGGCGGTCGGGCCGCCTCTTCGTTTCGGCGCAGGCGCAGCAGGAGCTGTCTCATGGGGCGTCGTCTCCTCTGATGGTGGCGGCGGACGCCGGAATGGCGCGGGCGGACCGGCCGCCGGTCAGCGCGGCAAGCCGCGCCTTCATGACCGAGGCGACCTCGTCCAGGGCGCGGGCCAGCTCCTCCTCCGGGTCAGCGTTCAAACGCTGCTCGAACGCTGTCAGAACGCTGGCCAGATCGGTCTGCGCATGGAGCGCGATGACAAAGGGATAGCCGTGGCGGCGCAGGTAGCGGCGGTTCAGATCCGTCAGCCGCGTCGCCAGAGCCGTATCGGGATCCAGCAGGCGCAAGCGTCCCTGTTCCCGCTGCGACGCCTGCGTCATCTCTGTGGGGTGGGGCGGCGATAGTTCCGGATGCGCGCAGAGCAGTTGCACGGCGTCTTCATGGCTCAACGCCCGCACCGCCGTCTCCAACCAGGTGGCCAGATCCGCCGCATCGCGGAATGGCCGCGCGGCGGCCGCACGATGCGCCAACCAGGCCGACCGCTCGACGATCCGATCCATCATCGCCGCCGCCTGGGTGTCCGTGGCGCGGTTCAACGTATCGATCGAAAAGCTGAGCGGTGCTCTGTCCTGCATCTGATCCCCCGGATGTCGGATCAAACCTAGAACCGGGTTGTCGTTGCCATCTATTACAAAAAAATCCATTCTGCATTCTCAAAACGGCAACGCTAGGCACCCGAGATCCCATGGCACTGCATATCCTGCCCCGCACCCTGACCTACCTGGAGGCGGTTGCGCGCATCGGCTCCGTCCAGGGGGCGTCACGGACGCTTGGCATCGCGGCCTCGGCCATCGACCGACAGATCATCGCGTTGGAAGACGCCTGCCAAACCCCTCTGTTCGAACGACATCCACGCGGTATGCGCCTGACCTCCGCAGGGGAGGCGGTGGTTCTGCTGGCGCGACGGTGGCGCGCAGATGAAGACCGGTTGGAAGAGAATTTGCGCGCCATGCGCGGAGAGCAATTCGGCACCGTCCGCCTGGCCGCGATGGACAGCCTCGCCAACTCGATCCTGCCGGATTTCGTCACGATCTTTTCGGGGCGCTATCAGCGGATTCGCTTCGCAATAGACATCATGACGCCAAAAGAGGCAGCGCGCGAACTCGAGATCGGCAGCATCGACCTCGCGCTCGCCTTCAACCTGCCCCCCGACAAGGCGCGCCATGTCCTGTGGTCCGCCCCCCTGCCCTTCGGCTGCGTCGTCGGGCGCGGCCATCCGCTCTGGGGACAAGCGGGCACGACGCTCAGCGAGGCCGCAAAGCACCCGCTGGCCGCGCAAAGCAGGGTCTTGCCGGTGCGCGAATACCTCGACAAACGCTATGGCTGGCTGTTCGACCAGGCCGAGCCGGCGCTGGTCACCAATTCGCTTCAATTCCTGAAACAGGCGCTGATCTCGGGCGACTATCTGGCGATCACCTCTCAGCTTGATGCCCTGCGGGAGTTGGAAACCGGAAGCCTGAGCTTCGTTCCCCTGACCGATCAGGGCCTGCGTCCCCAAACCATCAACATCGCAGTCGACGCCCGCCGCAGCCTGCCCCGCGCCGCCCGCCTGGTGGGCGAGGCCCTGTCGGAGATGATCCCCGCAAGGCTGACCGCCCTGGAAGGGGACAAGCCGGGCAACGACCAATCAGGCTATCAGACCGAAACCTTGCACCCGTGACGCCGCATTGTGTCGTGCGTCGCCTGTGGTCCGGGCGCGGGGCAATGCATGCCGCGGTGCCCCGTTCGTGGCGTGACCCTGTCGGCAGGGCGGGCTAACCTGATGCAATGACTGACCTCCTGTCCGCAAAACCCTGCTGCACGCCCCCGCGCGCCGCCCCGCCCCTGACAAAAGGTGAAATCGCGGTCGACCCCGCGGCGGCGCGGGTCCTGAAGGACGCCGCCGCCCCTGTTCCCGGCGGTCGCGGTCTGCTGGGCACGCACGACGCGCAGATCGCCGACGACGGAGAGTCGCCCCTGCGAACTACCCGGATTTCGCCGTTCCGAATGGGGCGCAACAGCGTGACAAACGCTGAGTTCGCGGATTTCGTCGCGGCCACCGACTACATCACAGAGGCCGAGCGCTTCGGCTGGTCCTTCGTTTTCTGGGCCCAGGTGCCCCGGTCGGTTGGTCCGACACAGGGGATCGTCGGCACCGAATGGTGGCGACGCGTGGATCGGGCAAATTGGCGCGATATCAATGGCCCCGACACGATGGACGCAGCCTGGCATCCGGATCATCCGGTCGTGCAGGTGTCCTGGAACGACGCGCAGGCCTATGCGAAATGGGCGGGCGGCAGATTGCCGACCGAGGCCGAGTGGGAACATGCCGCGCGGGGCGGGCTGCGCGACGTCCGCTTCCCCTGGGGCAACGCGGAGCCGAACGAGACCGACCACACACCCTGCAACATCTGGCAGGGGCGTTTTCCGGAGACCAACACAGCCGCGGACGGCTATCTGACAACCGCCCCTGCAGGCAGCTTTTCGGCCAATGGGTACGGCTTGTTCAACATGGTGGGGAACGTCTGGGAATGGACTGCGGACCCCTTTCGCATCGCCTCGCTCAAGAAACAGGTGAAAGAACGCCTGGCGGGCATGAAGGGCTACAAACTGTCCAAGGGCGGCTCGTTCCTGTGTCACGCGTCCTACTGCTACCGCTACAGGATCGCCGCCCGTTCCGGCACGTCACCGGACAGCGCGACACCGCATCAAGGGTTCCGGGTGATCTGGCCGCAGGAACGCTGATCCCTGGCATCGACCGCACGCCCCCTTTGGCAGGTTCTTCCGGGTCGTGGAACAATCAGCAGGACCATCAATTGAAGACCGCGCCGTGTCTTGGCCTGCCCGTGCAACAAGTTCAGCGCCAAAGTCGGATGGCTCTACTCCGCGCCCTTCGCAACTGCAGGCCGAAAGCCCCACCGATCACGGAGCGCGGGCGGCGGGCCGTCTTGTGACCCTGTTTGGGAGGAACGCGCGGTGTTCACCGGAAGCAAAAGCCCGTCACAGTCTGCAAGTCTGCAAGGCCCCTTAAAATTAGGCCTATCGGGTTCCCTTACCATATCTGGAAGTGAATACGGTGCCGCTGAAGGGACTCGAACCCCCGACCCCATCATTACGAATGACGTGCTCTACCAGCTGAGCTACAGCGGCTCCGTGGGCGGCTCTCTAGCAGGGGTCCGGGGCCGTTTCCAGCCCCGAATTTTGCTTAGTTTCGTGACGCGGCAGACGGCGTCTCTTCGGGCACATCGCCGTTACCCGGTGCCTCTCCGACCGGGATCACGACCGGCTCGGACACGTCGCGGGTCGTGCCCACGACCTCGGGATCGACCACGGTGTTCACCGGCTCGGCCACGGGGGGGTGGGTCACCTCGGGTGTCACGACCGGCAGGTCATCCGCGGGGGTGTCAGTCGGGCCACCGACCAGCAGCGGCAACATGTCGGACGGCAAGGCGCTGGTGGCGGCTGCGGCGTTGGCCGGTTCTGTCCAACTGAGGCTGTCGAAGGCCTCGCAAGAGGTACAGACCGGCACCCAGGCCGAATGCACGGTGCCGCAATTCTCGCAGACCCACTGAGGCCCGCGCGACGCGCCCAGCGCCTTGGCAAGCCAACCGCGCACCACCGCCTCCGAGGCACCTTCGCCCCGTTCGATCGCCGCCATCATCGACAGGACGCGCGCCGTGGGTCGGGTCTCGTACAGGGTGCCCAGCGCCCGCCGCGCAGCCGGGAAATCCTCGGCCGCCAGATGCAGCTCTGTCTCAAGCATCTTGGTCTCGGGCGATCCGGGCACGATCTTGAGCAGGGCCTGAAAGCGGCGCAAGCGGGCCTCGGGCGTCTCGTCAGGTTCGATTTCGGCGAAAACTGCGGCCAGATCGGGATGCTGGGTTTTCTGCCACGCGGCCTTGATGACCTTGGCCGCGCGCTTCTTCTCGCCGCTTTCGATCAACATTCGGGCCGCCAGGACCGCAGCGGGCACCAGTTCGGGCGACAGGCGGTTTGCCTCCAAGGCCTCGTGCCGGGCCTTGTCGCCCGCCCCCTTGGCCACTTGCGCGCGGGCATCGGCCAGCGACAGCACCGCCTCGCGACGCTTGTAGACATCCTTGGGCAAGCCGCCGGATTTCAGCTTGGCGGTCAGGACCTTGCGCGCGCCGTCCCAGTTTTCGTCGCGGGCCTGCAGGCGCAACAGAACGTCCTGAACCTCGACATGTTTCGGTTTGATGGCAAAGGCCTTCTCCGCCAGTTTCATGGCAGTGTCGGTATCGCCCTCTTCCAGCTTCTGGCGCATCAATCCCCGCACGCCGACGAACCGGGTGCGGTCGTGTTTGACCAGCGTTTTCCAGGCCTCCGTGGCGCGCGCCTTGTCGCCCGCCGCTTCGGCAGCCTGGGCCACGACAAGGGTCGTCACCTCGGGTTGTTGCAGGTATTTTTCGGCTTTCTGCGCCTTGGACGCCGCCTCGCGGGAGTCCCCGGACGCCAGCGCGACCAGAGCATCGGACAGCGCCTGATACCCCTTCCGCTCGCGATTGCGTTCGAAATAGCGGCCAATGGCCGTGTCGTCACCGTTGATGAAATGCAGCACCGCAATCAACAGGCCCGCCAGCTTGAACAGCACATAAAGCGCCAGCATCAGCAGCAGCGCCCCCAGCAGGACCATCAAGGGCGACAGGACCATTTCCTGGCCGGAGAAGCGGACGATAACCTCGCCCGACATGGCCAACAGGGCCTGGACCCCAAAGGCCAGCGCCACGACCATGGCGACAAACAGGAGGATCTTGAAAAGCGACCAAAGCATTGCGGATCCTCACTCAGTCTCAAAATAGTCTTGCAGGGCGGCGGTTGCCCCGGCGCGGGCGCGCGCCCTGTCGGTCCAGGCCGACAATGCGTTCTGGGCCTCGGGCGGCAGCGTCTCGATCTCGGCCAGGGCGGCGTCGATATCCCCCATCCTGACGGCGGCCTCGGCGCGGCTCAACACGGCGTCGGGGTCGTCGCCTTCGCGCGGCTCCAGGGATCGGGCCCCTGTCTGACGGCGCAGAAACGCGGTCAGCGGGTTGCCGTCGTCCGGGGTGACAGATCGTGCTGCGCGCAGGGCGGCACGGGCGACTGCCGGGAAATCAGAGGCCAGCGCGGACGTGGTCGGAACCCCGCCTTCGGCCATGTCAGACAGCGCAGGCGGCACATCGCCCAGCAAATCGACTTGCTCCGTGAACGGCTGTCCGGTGTCGACGGCCAGGCGCATCTGATTGCGAGCGGCATCGCGCGCCAGATCCTCGGCGCTGGCCTCGATCGAGGCGGCTTCGACCGACATGTCCTGCAACCCAGCTTCGACGGCGGCAACGCGGTCAGCCAGTTCAGCGTCCACGCGCGGCAGACCATCGACGTCTTGGCGCAGCGCCGCCAGATCGTCGGACAGCGCCACCAGTTCAGCGCGGAGCGTTTCGGTGGCCTCGGACGCGATATCTGCGGTGGACGCCGATGCGGCCTGCGTCTGGGCGTTGGCAATGTCCCGACCTTCGACGGCGTCGAGCCTGGCAGCCAGCGCATCAATACGCGCGGAAAGATCCGCCTGCGCGCCCTCCACCCCCGTCAAATCCACATCGGCGGGGGTCAGCGCGGCGATCTGTGCCTCCAACGCGTCTACCCGTGACATGTCGATCTCTGCGGGCGGCGGCGGGGGGGTCTCGGTCAAAGTGGCGACGCCATAACCGATGCCGCCGGCGATCAACCCACCAAGCACCAGAGGCAGGAAGCCGGGGCCGCTTTTTGCGGGCGGGGGCGGTGCCGTCACGGGCAGCGGCGCCTGCGCCTGCTTCGCGTCCCGGTCCTCGACCGGGTCGGCGCTGGCGGTCGGCTCCTCCCCCTGGGGCGGAATGACGACCGTGCCGGCACCATCGGCCAGAGTGACTTCGTCAGACGGCGCGCCGCCCGCGGGAACCTCATCTGCGGGGGACTCGTCTGCGGTCACGGCGTCGGCGGACGCCTCCGGGGCCCCCTCCGACACGGCATCCGCGTCCGTCGCCTCTGCGTCGGGCACTGTCGGATCGGCTTGAGCATCATGCCCATCTACAGACACGACCTCCGCGTCTTCGATCACGTCGCTTGGCGGGACCGCTTCGTCCGCGATCGGGGTCGCCTCCGGCGCTCCGCCTTCGGTGGCAGGCAGGGTATCGTCCTGTGGCGTTTCGGCCTCGGGCTCGTTCGTCTTGCTGGTGTTCTTCTTGCGCGCCAACGCATTCCCTCCGACTCGCAGGGTCCGGAACGGATCCGGACGGGCTAGCAACACCTAGTGCGAACGCGGGGGTCCCTCAACCGTCGATCCGAAAACGGCACTTAGTATCGCTCGATACATTGCCGCACCGTCGGGCGTTTTGGCAATCGGCGCGGAAACGGGCAGTGCCCGCGCAACCGCCGCGCTGAGCGCGAGCGGGCGCAGATTTGCCAACAGACCCGCCGGACAGCCCGCCACCAGCAAACCCGCCGTGCGGGGCGAATAAAGCGGCACGAGCGTCGGGCGCGACAACACCCGAACCGCCGGAGCCGAAAGCGGCAGCGCATCCTGCCGGTAGATCACCGCGTCCTGTGCCGCCAGACCACGCGCCCGCAGATCGGACGCCAGATCACCACGCTGCACCGCGCCCCGCAGATGCAAAAGCGGCGGCGCGTCGGCCGGGATCGCCTGGGCGAGCGTCGCCGCATCCGGTGCCGTGCCCCGCAGGTCCAGCCCCGCCGCCTGTGCCTCGGCCCCCGTGCGCGGCCCCACGCACCAGACCGGCAGGCCGGGCGGCCCGCCCAATCCCCGATAGGCCGCGACCCCGTTGGGCGAGGTGAAAATCAGCCCCGCAGCCAACTGCGGCAGGGCGGCCACGGGCACGATCCGCAACAAGGGGGAGACGACGACCTCTGCCCCTCGGGCCCGCAAATCCCGCGCCAACGGCAGAGACGCGGCTTCGGGCCGGGTCAGCAGGACGGGCAGTAACGGGGCTGGCACGTTGTCACTCCGGACGGGGATGGCTAGATGGAGGACGACACTGGACCCCGGCGCATCATGGCACAAGACCACCTTATTCTGGGGCTGGAAAGCTCCTGCGACGATACCGGGGCTGCCGTTGTCCGACGACGCGCGGATGGTGCGGCACAGATCCTGTCGAATGTGGTCATGGGGCAGGACGCGCTGCATGCGGCCTTTGGCGGGGTGGTGCCGGAAATCGCCGCGCGCGCCCATGCCGAAAAGATCGACCTCGCGGTCGAAGACGCCTTGGCCGTGGCGGGTGTTGCGCTGCGCGATTGCGATGCGGTGGCGGTGACCGCCGGTCCGGGCCTGATCGGCGGCGTGTTAGCGGCGGTGATGTGCGGCAAGGGGTTGGCGGCCGCGGCGGGTCTGCCCCTGATCGGCGTGAACCACCTGGCGGGCCATGCCCTGACGCCGCGCCTGACCGATGCGGTCCCCTATCCATATCTGATGCTGCTCGTCTCGGGTGGCCATTGTCAGTTTCTGCGGGTCGACGGGCCGGATGCCTTCACCCGGCTGGGCGGCACCATCGACGACGCCCCCGGCGAAGCCTTCGACAAGGTTGCCCGCCTGCTGGGCCTGCCGCAGCCCGGCGGCCCCTCGGTCGAGGTCTGCGCCGCGCAGGCAGAAGGCACGGTCCGCCTGCCCCGCCCCCTGCTGGACAGACCCGGTTGCGACATGTCGTTTTCGGGGCTGAAGACGGCCGTCCTGCGGGCCCGCGACGATCTTGTGGCGGAACATGGTGGCCTGCCGCGCGGGAAACGCGCCGACCTTTGCCACGGCTTTCAGGAGGCGGTGCGCGACGTGCTGGCAGAAAAGACGCGACGCGCGCTGGCTCAATGCCCCGGCATGACCGCGCTGACCGTCGCGGGCGGGGTGGCGGCGAATGGACGACTGCGCGCGGCCCTGCAGGATGTCGCGCGGGACGCGGGCCTGCCCTTTGTCGCTCCGCCCCTGACGCTCTGCACGGACAACGCCGCCATGATCGCCTGGGCCGGGGCGGAGCGGTTTGCCGGCGGCGACCGTGACGACCTGACCCTGGCCGCGCGCCCGCGCTGGCCGTTGGACCAAACCTCCGCGCCGATGCTGGGCTCAGGCAAGCGGGGGGCCAAGGCGTGATCGGCGTCGTTGGCGCAGGTGCCTTTGGCACGGCCCTGGCGGTCAGCATGGCCGCCCGCGGCGAGGTCCTTCTTTGGGGCCGGGACGCAGACACGATGGCCACCGCCGCCGGGACCCGCACCTTGCCGCGCCTGCCGGGCGTGTCCCTGCCCGAGGGTCTGCATCCGACCGCGGATCTGACCGCTTTGGCCGTGTGTGAGACCCTGTTGCTGGCCGTTCCGATGCAAAGCCTCGGGGGCCTGTTGCCCGATCTGGCCCCCCTCGCGCCGCGCCATGCCGTCGCCGCCTGCAAGGGGATCGACCTGGCCACCCGTCGCGGCCCCATCGCCCTGATCCGTCAGGGGCTGCCGGCATCCGTTCCCGCCATTCTGTCCGGACCCAGTTTCGCCGCCGACATCGCGCGTGGCCTGCCGACGGCGCTGTCGCTTGGCTGCGCCGACGACGCCGTGGGCGCGGCCTTGCAACGGGCGCTGTCGACGCCTGTTCTACGGCTTTACCGGACGACGGATACGACGGGTGTGGAAATCGGCGGCGCGCTCAAGAACGTCATTGCCATCGCCTGTGGGGCCGCCATCGGGGCGGGTCTGGGCGAATCGGCGCGCGCCGCGTTGATGACGCGCGGCATGGCCGAAATCATGCGCCTGGCTCAGGCCATGGGCGCGCGGGCGGAAACCTTGATGGGCCTGTCCGGGCTGGGCGATCTGGCGCTGACCTGCGCCTCGCCCGCGTCGCGGAATTTCTCGCTGGGGTTGGCGCTGGGCCGGGGCGAGACGCCGCCCCAGGCCACGGTCGAGGGGGCCGCCACTGCCCGCGCGGCCCTGGATGTCGCCCGCGATCACGGTGTCGACATGCCGGTCAGCGCGGCGACGGCAGGCCTTGTCGCGGGCGCGCTGACGGTAAAAGATGCCATGCGGTCGCTGCTGACCCGCGACCTGACCACGGAATGGAGCCCCTGATGTTTGCCTTGATCTGCACCGACAATCCCGACAGCCTCGCCCTGCGCATGGCCAACCGCGAGGCGCATATCGCCCACCTGAAGGCCAGCGAAACCGTGCGCCAGGCAGGGCCCTTTCTGAACGCGGCCGGCGAAATGTGCGGGTCCCTGATCATCTTTGAAACCGACGATCGCGCCACCGTCGAGGCCTTTGCCGCCGCCGATCCCTATGCCGTTGCGGGCCTGTTTTCTGAGGTGCGAATCGAACAGTGGAACCGGGTCATCAACGCGTGAAGTACTGGCTGTTCAAGTCAGAGCCCGGCGTCTGGTCATGGGACGATCAGACCGCCAGGGGCGAGACGGGCGAGGAATGGGACGGCGTGCGCAACTACCAGGCGCGCAATTTCATGCGCGACATGGCGCTGGGCGATCGCGGGTTCTTCTACCACTCGCAGGGGGAAAAGGCCGTGGTCGGCATCGTCGAGGTCTGTGCCACGGCCCATCCCGACAGTACCACCGACGACGACCGCTGGGACTGCGTGGACATCCGCGCCGTGGCCCCCCTGACCCGACCCGTGACCCTGGCTGAAATCAAGGCGACAGAAGCGCTGTCCGAGATGGTCCTGGTCCGCAACAGCCGCCTGTCGGTGCAGCCGGTCACCGAGGCCGAATGGCAGACGGTTTGCGCCATGGGCGGGATCGAACAGAATTAACCGGAAACTAATTCCTCTCTGCTAGCGTTTGTTCGCGAAGGAGACGGATATGACAAAGCCCCGCATCGTCTATGTCGCCGGCGTCGAGCACGATCTGATTGCCGGAAAGGTCACCGGAACCGTCATTCGACGGCATCCCAACGGCGGCTTGACCCGCCGCCGCGTCGCGGCCCCGGCCGATCCCACCTGCACCCACGACGAGGCGGAACGCCGCCTGCTGCACGCCAGCCGCGACTGATCGGCTGCGGTCACCGTGGGGCCATCCCCGCAGGCCTTGCATGCGACGCCCGCCCCTGTCGGTCGTCCCCTTCGGTCGCGGACACTTCCCGGTCGACCTTAATTGCGACAGGTCGCGGCGACGCCGACTTGCGCAGCGCGCAGCGCGCCATGGGTCGGGTCAGAGTTTTCCAAACCGCTGATCAGTTCGACCCGGGAATTTGGCGATCTGGACGCGCCGACCCCCTGCCGAAATATCACAGCTGTCCCCACACCCGGTCAATGCGGCGCGCGGCACGCCCCTCTGCTCTGGACAGCCGCGCGCCCGCGCCCTACCCCGGCGCGAAGTTCAGCGAGCCGGAGGCCCCCATGTCCCAACCGAACCTGTCCGACGACCGCCTGATCGTGGCGCTCGACGTGCCCAACGCGCTGGCCGGCCTGACCCTGGCCGGGCAGCTGGGCGATGCGGTGTCCTTCTACAAGATCGGGCTGGGCATGCTGACCGGGGGCGGGCTGGCCTTGGCGAACGAACTGAAGGAGGAGCACGGCAAGCGCATCTTCCTCGACATGAAGCTGTTCGACATCGGGGCCACGGTCGAGGCCGCCGTGCGTGGCCTGGCGCAATTCGACCTGGATTTCCTGACGGTACATGGCGACCCCCACGTCGTGCGCGCGGCGGCGCAGGGCAAAGGGGACATGAAGATCCTGGCGGTCACCATCCTGACCTCGCTCGACCGCGCTGATCTGGACGACGGGCTGATCCAACCCGGCGACATTCCCGACCTGGTCGCGACCCGCGCCGCGCGCGCGCTGGAGGCCGGGGCCGACGGGGTCATCGCCTCGCCACAGGAGGCCGCGCTGATCCGCGCCCTGCCCGAAGCCGCGGGCAAGCTGATCGTCACGCCCGGCGTGCGACCCGCAGGTGCGGCGCTTGGGGATCAGAAACGGGTGATGACACCGGGCGAGGCGATTGCGGCCGGGGCCGATCACATCGTTGTCGGGCGCCCCATCCATGGCGCGACCGATCCGGCGGCCGCCGCGCGCGCTGTTCTGGCCGAACTTGGCTGACCCGCTCGCGGCGCGCGCGCGCACCCGGTGAGGGGCTGAACCAAGGCTCGCCCGGCCACGTCGGGCCAGTCCCCAGGGTTCAGTGTCCGCACCTGTGCGGTTCGGGCCTGCAATGACGCGTGTCCTGACCGCGACCACTGCGGCGACCGCTCCCGTTCTGGACGTTGGCTGCGCCCCCATGGCAGGCGCACAGGCCCTGTCGATCAGTCGTTCACGTCTTGATCGAACGTCCTGGCCCGCCCCGGTGCCCCGAACACACGGCGCAGGGCAATCCAGGCCAGCAAGGACAGGATCGCAAAGACGACCAGAAGCGCCGGAAACCCGTAGCCCCCCGCAAGTGCCACCAACGGCCCCAAGATGCCCAGCAACAGGCCCATCCCGACCAGCGCCGCGCCGATGGCAAAGCCCAACAGGATGAAACCCGGGACCAGCATTTCCAGCATGGCCAGCACCAGGCCCGCGACAATCCAGGCCCACCAAAGCATCAGACCTTGCCCTTCAGCATCTTGAAGGCCTCGCCGAAGGCATCCATCGCCGACGCAGGCACCACGATGGTTTGCGACCCGGTGCCGTTGCCCAGCTTGGTCAGGGCCTCCACCTGTTTCAGGGCAACCTGATACTGCGCCGCCTCCAGCCCGTTGTCGGCAATGGCGCGGGCCACGACTTCGGTGGCATAGGCTTCTGCGTCGGCGGCGATACGGCGGGCCTTGGCGGTTTGCTCGGCGGCATAGAGCTCTGCGTCGGCGTTCAACTCCACCGCGCGCTTGTGCCCCTCCGCCTCCGTGACGGCGGCGCGGCGGGCGCGTTCGGCGTTGAGTTGTTGCAGCATGGCGTCACGGGTCTGCTTGTCGAGGTTCACATCCAGAATCTCGGCCCGCGTCACCTCGATCCCCCAGTCGTCGACGGCATCGGCCACCTGGGTCTTGATCTTATGAATGACCTCGGCACGGTTCGACTGCACCTCGTCCAGCTCCATCATGCCGATTTCGGCACGCACGATGCCTGCGACCGTGGTGGCGATGGCCGCGTCGACGTCGCGGATCCGGTATACGGTGCGTTCAGGGCTGAGGATGCGGTAGAAGACCGAGGTTTCCACCTGCACCAGGACGTTGTCGCGGGTGATGGCGTCCTGGCTGGCATTGGGCAGCTGACGTTCCAGGATCGACACCTTGTGCGCCACCTTGTCCAGAAACGGCACGATCAGGTTGATGCCGGGTTCCAGAACCGAGCGCAGGCGCCCGAACCGTTCGACCACGTATTTCTCGGACTGCGGCACGATCCGCACGCCCAGCATGATGCAGACGATGACAAACAGCGCCAGCGCGATCAGCACCGCGTTGTTGCCCGCAAAGCGGAGAAGTTCCTGTTCGATGTCCATGACCTGTCCCCTCGGGGCTGTGTGCACTCAAGCTAAGTCAGGTGCGCCCCGGGGGCACTGGCGTCAACCCTCGGCCGGGACGATCACCCCTTCGGCCTCGGCCCCCTCGGGTGCCTCGTCGGCAAAAAGGAACGCGACCAGCAGGATGGCAACGATCAGGCCAACCATCGCCGCAAGGCCCCATTTGGCGCGACTGGATCGCGGTGCGTCCACGGCGGCATGGCTGGACCCGTTGGGTGGGGCGGTGCCGTGGTCGGGGGTGGGGCGTACATCGGTCATGAGGCGGCTCCGGCTTGCAGGTTGGTTGTGTTGGAAACGCCCGAGGGGCGGGGGGCGGTTCCCTCCTCTGCGCGGTTCCGGTCCCGGGCAGGGGGCGCTAGACTGTCCCCCATGCCCGCCCTTTGCCGCCAATGCCTGCACAGCTTCGACAACGCGCGCCGGTGCCCGTCCTGCGGCAGCCCGCGTGTGACCCGGCACGCCGAACTGCACAGCCTGTCGGTGGCACATATGGATTGCGACGCCTTCTATGCCTCGGTCGAGAAACGCGACCGCCCCGAATTGGCCGACAAGCCCGTCATCATCGGCGGCGGGCGCCGGGGCGTTGTGTCGACCTGTTGCTATGTGGCGCGCATCCGGGGCGTGCGGTCCGCGATGCCGATGTTCAAGGCGCTGGAACTTTGCCCCGAGGCGGTGGTCCTCAAGGGGCGGATGTCGCTCTATGTCGAGGTCAGCCAACAGGTGCGCGCCCTGATGGAGGAACTGACCCCCGCCATCGAGCCGTTGTCGCTGGACGAAGCCTTCCTCGACCTGACCGGCACCGAACGACTGCACGGCCACCCGCCCGCCGTGATGCTGGCGCGGCTGGTCAAGCGGATGCAGGAAGAGATTGGCATCACCGGGTCGATCGGTCTGTCGCACAACAAGTTCCTGGCCAAGATCGCCAGCGACCTGGACAAACCGCGCGGCTTTTCAGTCATCGGGCGGGCGGAGACGCAGGACTTTCTATCCGACAAACCGGTGGGCATCATCTTTGGCATCGGGGCCGTCGGGCAGGAGTCGCTGCGCAAGGCCGGGATTCACACCATATCCGACCTGCGTCGCTGGGACCGGCGCGACCTGGGGCGGCGATTCGGGTCGATGGGGGACCGGTTGTGGCATCTGGCGCGGGGCGAGGACCGGCGCGCCGTCAGCCGGAATCGTCCGGTCAAGTCGATCTCCAAGGAGACGACCTTCAACGAGAATACCGACGATGCCGACATCCTGGATGGTCACCTGTGGCGGTTGGCCGAACAGGTCAGCGACCGGGCCAAGGCCAAGGGCATGGCCGGGCGCGTCGTGACGATGAAGTTGAAACGCGCGGATTTCAGCGCCATCACCCGCCGCCACGCCCTGTCTGAGCCGACGCAGATGGCCGACCGCATCTATCGCGAGGCGCGGGCGTTGTTCGACGCGGTGGGACGCACGGGACAGGTGCGGCTGATCGGGGTCGGGGTTTCGGATCTGGTCGCGGCGGATCAGGCGGACAGGGCGGGCGACCTGTTGGACCCGCAGGCGGGCAAACGCGCCGCCGCCGAACGGGCAACGGATGCGATTCGGGCAAGGTTCGGCAGCGATGCCATCGTGAAGGGGCGCGCGCTGCGCTAGGGCGTCACTCGGCCGCCAACCCCTGCGCGCCGACCGACAGATCGCGAATACGCAGTATCGCCTCGCTCAGCAGGTTGCGGATCGAATCGAACCGCGCGTTGGGCCGCAGCGTCGCTTCGTCCATGTAGAGGGTTCGGTCGATCTCGATCTGGATGGCGTGGCGACCCTGTGCGGGCTTGCCGTAGGTCTGCAGGATGTAGGCGCCGGCAAAGGGCGCATTGCGTGCGACCCGGAACCCCAGATCGCGAAAAATCGTCTCGACCGCGTCCACAAGCGCGCTGTCGGCTGCCGCGCCAAAACGGTCACCCAGCACGATCTCCGGGACACCACGCGCGCCACCCGTGCCCTCGATCGCCTCGTGGGGCATGGAATGACAGTCGATCAGGATCGCCTGACCGAATTGCGACCGTGCCGACGCCATCAGGCTGTCGAGTTGCCGGTGGTAGGGATGCCAGACGCGGTCGATCCGGTCCTGCGCCTCGGCGCGCGTGATCTTTCCCCGGTAGATGGCACGGCCCTGGGCCACGACGCGGGGAATCACCCCCAGGCCGGAACTGACCCTTGGGTTGCTGGCGCCGCGTGGCACGTCGTGCACGACTGCGGGATCCAGCTCGGCCGGGGATCGGTTGAGATCGAGGAACGCGCGTGGCGCCTCTGCGACCAGAAGCGGCATGCCCATTTCCGGGACCCGTTCCAGCAGCAGATCGACGAATGCATCCTCGGAGGAGCGAATCCGCCCCGCATCCAGAACCGATCGGGAAAGAAACGCAGCCTCATAGGCCCGCCCGGAATGGGGCGACGCGACCACGACAGGCGCGGTAACCCCTTTGGGAAGGTGCAGACGATATGGCTTTCGCGGCATTGTGGGGCGCTCTCCTCTTCCCTTAGATAGTGCTTTCAGAAAACCGTCGAAAGCCCCCTTGCACGGCCTCGTGAAAGGCACTATCCACCGCCCACCAACGCTCAGGGGTGGCCGGGAAGTTCCCGGTTTCTTCGGGCAAAGGGGTGATTAGCTCAGCGGTAGAGCACTTCGTTGACATCGAAGGGGTCACTGGTTCGATCCCAGTATCGCCCACCATTCCACCCTCGAACAGAGGGTCGGGTTCACCGCCTCCCTCGGGGGGCACGATATTCACCTTGGGGCGTCACCCCGCAGGCAATAGGAGAGCAGCCATGAAGGTTCGCAATTCCCTCCGGTCGCTGAAGAACCGGCACCGCGACTGCCGCGTCGTGCGCCGCAAGGGCCGGGTCTATGTGATCAACAAGACCCAGCGCCGGTTCAAAGCCCGCCAGGGCTGAGCCATTCGGCACAGAGATCGGGCCGCTCCTTCGGGGGCGGCCTTTTTCTTTGTGTGCACAGGGCTTGACCCTTCGGCCCGGGGCTGCGTTCGTTGCCCCATGGCAAAACCGCATTCTCCCAAACAACTCGCCGAGTTGATCGATACCCTGGCCCCGGCTTTGCGCCGACTGCAAGGCAAAGGGGCGGCCCACGGCCCGCGTATCACCGCCCTGTCCCATCTGGCCAAGGATGGTCCCGCCACCATGCGCGACCTGGCGACACGGCTGAACATCTCGCCGCAGGCCGTCACCGGTTTAATCGACGGGTTGGAGCAGGAAGGTCTGGTGGCCCGCGAACGGCATCCGACGGACCGCCGAAAGGTTCTGATTCGGCTCAACGATCACGCCGCGCCGCAGGTTCAGGCCGCGCGTGCCGACCGGACCGACACCCTCGCATCCCTGTTCGAGGGAACCACCAAGGAAGATCGGGCCGCCTTTGCACGGGTGGCCGAGACGCTGTTGGCGCGTCTCGGCTGAGGGAACCTCAGGCAGAGGGATCCTTGGTCATCCGCAGATAAGGGAAATGCGTGGTGAAATCGCCGAACTTCGCCTTGGCATCCGCATCCGATACCGCCGCCGGAATCACCACATCGCGACCCTGCTCCCAGTTGGCGGGGGCGGCCACGCCATGCTTGGACGCCATCTGCAACGCGTCGACCGCGCGCAGGATTTCCGCAAAATTGCGGCCGACGTTCATCGGATAGGTCATCGACAGCTTCAGCTGCTTGTCCGGACCGATGATGTAGACCGACCGGACAGTCGCGGTGTCGTTGGGCGTGCGGCCGTCCGGCAGATAGGCGTCGGCGGGCAGCATGTCATAGGCCTTGGACACGGTGAGATCTTCGTCAGCGATAATCGGGAAGGTCGGGTCCGCCTTGCCGAAGGTGGCGATGTCGGACTTCCACTTGCGATGGCTTTCGGCGTCGTCGACCGAGATGCCGATGACCTTCACGCCGCGCTTTTCCCATTCGTCGGCCAGTTGGGCGACGGCACCGAACTCGGTCGTGCAGACGGGGGTGAAATCCTTGGGGTGGCTGAACAGAATCGCCCAGCTGTCGCCGATCCAGTCGTGGAACTTGATCGGTCCCTCGCTGGTCTCGGCTTCGAAATCGGGCACGACTTGATTGATGCGCAGTCCCATGGCGGGTCTCCTTGCTTGGTCCTGACCGTTACCTATGCATCCAGGTGACAGGGGGGAAGGCAAAGCTCCGCCTATCTTCGTGCGCGCGCTTGGCGCAGGGCATCGGCGCGGCTACCTCTGGAAAAAAAGAACGGATCGAGCTGATGAAACGCGCCCCTGTCCTTGCCATGCTGGCTGCGATCGCTGCCATATTGTTCGCGTCACTGGACGTGCCCGCGCCCAAGGCCGGAATGACCCCTGTCGAGGGGATTCGCGCCGTGCAGCGGACATCCTCCGGGCCCGTCTCTCTCTGACGTCAGAACGGACAGGGTGCCTCCAGCCGCATGACCTGTCCATCGATCGGGTGCTCGAACTTCAGGCCCTCGGCGTGCAGCATCATGCGCGGGAAATCCTGCGCCGCGCCCGAGGCATAGAACGGATCGCCCAGGATCGGGTGGCCCAGCGACTGCATGTGCACGCGCAACTGGTGGCTGCGCCCGGTGCGCGGCATCAGGCGCATTCGGGTGGTGCCATCCTCGACCGCGACCCGGTGCCAGTCCGTCACCGATGGCTTGCCCGTCTCGAAATTCACGTGTTGCAGCGGCCGGTTCGGCCAGTCCACGATCAGCGGCAGGTCGATGGTGCCCGATGCCTCTGCGACCGCGCCCCAGACCCGCGCGATGTAGCGTTTCTTGACGCGCTTGGTCTCGAACATCCGCCCGATTTTGCGCTGCGCTTCCTTGGTGAGGGCAAAGATCATGATGCCCGACGTATCCCGGTCCAGCCTGTGACACAGCAAAACCTCGGGCCAGTCGGCGGCCAGCCGCGACAGCAGGCAGTCGGCCAGATGTTCGCCCCGGCCCGGCACCGACAGCAGGCCGTGGGGCTTGTCGACCACCAGCAGGTGATCGTCGTGATAGACGGTGGCGATGGGGCCGGTCGGCGGGTCGTAGGGCGTAGACGGGTTTGGCATGCCACGCCCTACCCCGCCCCGTCAGCGGCGACCAGACCCGCGCAAACGCCGCAGACGACGCAGCGCCCAGATGACGGTGCCGCCAAAGAACGCCCCCGCGATGCCCACCACCTCGATCGCCGCGATACCGCCGACGCCCCGAAGGACGACGGCCAGCACCAGAAGGCCAAGCCCGGCGACCGAAACCGCCAGGTAGAGCCGTGTTTCCCGCAGCCCCGGGCCAAAGTCGCGCGGGCCGTCCGCGTCAGGCAAGATAGACGCGGAACCAGGCGATGGTCTTGTCCCAGGCCGCCTCTGCCGTTTCGGCGTCATAGCGGGGCGTGGTGTCGTTGTGGAAACCGTGGTTCACGTCCGGCCAAATGGCGGCCTCATAGACCTTATCGTTGGCTTCCAATGCCTTTTGCATCGCGGGCCAACCGGCGTTGATGCGGCTGTCCAGCGCGGCATACTGGAACAGCAGCGGCGTCTCGATCTTCGGCACGTCGTCGGCCGCGGCCTGGCGGCCATAGAACGGCACGCCTGCGTTCAGCTCCGGGTAGGCCACCGCAAGCGCATTCACGACGCCGCCACCATAGCAGAAACCGGTGGCCCCGACCTTGCCGTTCGTCCCCTCCAGTGCAGCCAGGAATTCATAGCCCGCAAAGAAGTCGTTCATCAGCTTTTCACCGTCGACCTGACGCTGCATCTCGCGGCCTTCGTCGTCGGTGCCCGGATACCCCCCCATGGAGGTCAGCCCGTCCGGGGCCAGCGCGATGAACCCGGCCTTGGCAACCCTGCGCGCGACATCGCGGATATAAGGGTTCAGGCCCCGGTTCTCATGCACGACCAGAACGGCAGCCGGGGTTTCCACGCCCACCGGGCGCACAAGATACCCGTTGACCGCCCCATGGCCATTCGGACTGTCGTAGGTGATGTCCTCGCCGATGATGTCGCCGTCATCTTCGGCCACCTGCTGGGCCAGGGCATAATTCGGGCTGAGCGTGTTGAGCAGGGCCAGCGCCGTCACGCCGCCCACGGCCCATTTTCCGGCACGGTCCAGAAACTCACGTTTGCTGATCTTTCCGTGGGCATAGAAGTCATAAAGATCCAGAAGCTCTTGGTCGAAGTCCTTGGCGGTCATACGTGTCATCTGTCAGGTTCCTGTCCCGGTGCGCGGTCGTTCCCTCGGGAACATAGTTCACAAACGAAACACGACACGGAACAATCACGTGACCCGGAGAATTGGTCTTTCATGAAACACTTCGCACATGCCACGGCTCTTGCCGCCTGCCTCGCCCTGCCCGCCGCCGCTGAACAGGTGGGCGAGGTCGGGGTGGACTGGGTCGGCAACGACATCATCATCGACGCCATCCAGGACCCCAAGGTCGAAGGCGTCACCTGCCACATCGCCTATTTCGACCGCTCGCTGATTGACCGGCTGTCCCAGGGCAATTGGTTCGAGGACCCGTCCAACGCATCAATCGCCTGCCGCCAGACAGGCCCGATCAAGGTCGGGGACATCGACCTGTCCGAGGACGGTGAACAGGTGTTCCGCGAAAGCCGCTCGATCATTCTGAAATCGCTGCGGATCAAGCGCATCTTCGACGAACCGAACCAGACGCTGATCTACCTGGTTCACGCGCAGGAATTGACCGAAGGCTCGGCCAAGATGTCGATCTCGACCGTGCCACTTTATGGGGCGACGCTGGCCGATTGACGCGACTCCTGCCGGTCAGGGTGGCCTGACCGGCAGCGTTCTGCCGCACCGGATGTGGCGGAGTGTCACAGAAAGGGCGCAGACGCCCGCCGGATGGGCCTGGCGGGATGGACGAACGATCCCTGGACCCTAGGTCCTTCCACAGCTCACCCGCCCCGACCCCGACAGACGGAACCCCCTTTACGTGCCTTTTGAACCGACAACGCCCCACCCCCGCCGGATTGCGGTGGTCGGCGGCGGCATCAGCGGCATGGCCGCTGCGCATCTGCTTTCACGCGACCATTCCGTGACCCTGATCGAGGCCGCGCCGCGCCTGGGCGGTCACGCCCGCACGATCCTGGCGGGCAAACGGGGCGATCAGCCGGTCGACACCGGCTTTATCGTCTTCAACAAGGTGAATTATCCGAACCTGCTGACCCTGTTCGAGGATCTGGACGTGCCGCTGGCCCTGTCGGACATGTCCTTTGCCGCGTCGCTGCGCGGCGGGGCCGTGGAATACAGCACGCAGACGCTGGACACGGTCTTTGCGCAACGGTCCAACCTGCTGTCGCCACGCTTTCTGCGGATGGTGCGGGACATCGTGACCTGGAATGCGCGCGCTGCGTCCTCTGCCAGCGACCCGGATCTGCCGCTGTCTGCCTTTCTGGATCAACTCGGCCTGGGGCAGGCTTTTCGCGACTGGTATCTGGGCCCGATTTCCGGGGCGATCTGGTCGACGCCGTCCCAGGACGTGATGGATTTTCCCGCCGCCGCGATGGTCAAGTTCTTTGCCAATCATCACCTTCTGTCCAATTCCGGCCAGCATGACTGGTACACGGTGCAGGGCGGATCGGTCGAATATGTGACGCGGCTGCAGGCCCGGCTGGAACGGGTCGGGGTCGACATCCGCCTGGGCGCGCCCGTGGCCGGCATCCGCCGCGAAGGCGGCCCGGCCGTGCGAATGCAGGGCGGCGATTGGGAACATTTCGACGACGTGATCCTGGCCACCCATTCCGACGACAGCCTGTCGCTGCTGTCAGATCCCACCCCGGATGAAACGCGCCTGTTGTCGCGCATCCGCTATCAGCCGAACGTGGCGCTCACCCATTCCGATGCCTCTCTGATGCCACGGCGGCAGAAATGCTGGGCGTCCTGGAACTATGCCGAACCCACGGGGGCCCGTCCCGACCGGATCGGCCTGACCTACTGGATGAACCGGCTGCAACCGATCCCCAAGGATGATCCGCTGTTCGTGACGCTTAACCCCCAGACCCCAATCCGGGAGGAGCTGATCCACGATGAGAAGGCGTTCCGCCATCCGGTCTACGACCTGTCGATGATGGCCGCGGTCGAGGACCTGCGCGGGATCAACGGGGCGGGTGGCACGTGGTTCTGCGGGGCCTGGATGCACAACGGCTTCCACGAAGACGGTTTCCGCAGCGCGGTGGATGTGGCCCAGGCCCTGAACCGGCGCGGCACCCTGCCCGTCGCGGCCGAGTGACCCTGGCCCAGCATATCCCCGCGCAGACCTTTCATGGGCGCGCGGGTGAGGGCGTGACGAACGCCTTTCGCTACGGCATCGACTACGTGCTGATCGATGCGGAACGGCCCGCCCCCCTGCCCCGCCTGTTCCGGCGCAATGGGCGCGGGCTGGTCGCTTTGAACGATCGCGACCATGGCGGCGCGCCGGGTCAGGGGCGCGGGGCACCCTGGGCGCGGGCGGTTCTGGCGGCGCATCAGATCACCGTGGCGGACGGGCCGCTTCTGCTGTTGGCGCAGCCGAGGGTGCTGGGCCATGTCTTCAACCCGGTCAGTTTCTGGCTGTGCCATGATCAAGGCGGCGCGCTGCGTGCCGTCATCGCAGAGGTCACAAACACCTACGGCGATCGCCATTCCTATCTGTGCCACACCCCCGACCTGACCCCAATCACACGAGACATGCGACTTTGCGCGCAGAAGATCTTTCACGTCTCGCCGTTCCAGCCGGTCGACGGCAGTTATACCTTTCGCTTTGACATCTCTGCGGCCCGGATCGGCATCTGGATCGATTACACCGGCGACC
Organism: Jannaschia sp. M317; assembly: GCF_025141175.1. NCBI lineage: Bacteria > Pseudomonadati > Pseudomonadota > Alphaproteobacteria > Rhodobacterales > Roseobacteraceae > Jannaschia > Jannaschia sp. M317. Next base: position 53,478 of record NZ_CP081155.1, read on the forward strand.
ATGGCCGCCTTTTGGCCACGCTGACCGGTCCGCGCCAACCATTGACCAATCGCGGATTGCTGCGCGCGGCGCTGCGCCGACCGATGGGCACGCGACGGGTTCTGGCGTTGATCCACTGGCAGGCGCTGAAGCTTTGGTGGAAGGGGGCCAGGTTTCGCAACCGGCCCAAGCCGCCCGCCTCCGAGGTGTCCCGCTGACCGGCCTGCCGCGCTATGCGGGTTTTGCCGCGGTGCTGGCGGCGGCTGGCCTGCCGATCTACATCCATGCGCCGAAGTTCTATGTCGACAGCTACGGCGTCACCCTGGCGCAGCTGTCCGTGGTTCTGTTTGCCCTGCGGCTGATCGACGTTGTGCAGGACCCCCTGCTGGGCCGTCTGGCCGAAGTCACCCGCGCCCACCGCGCTGCGATGTGCGCCGGGGCCGGGGCGGTCATGGCCGTGTCGATGGTGGCGTTGTTCGCCGTGCCGCCGCTGCTGCCGCCGGTCTGGTGGTTCGCCCTGACACTGGGCGGGTTGTTCAGCGGGTTCAGCTTTCTGACGATCTGCTTTTACGCTCAGGGCGTGGCCAAGGCCGAGGCGATGGGCGACGGCCACGTCCGTCTGGCCACCTGGCGCGAAACGGGGGCCCTGTCGGGGGTATGCCTGGCCGCCGCCCTGCCCGCCCTGCTGGCCGGCACCGGCGCGCCGTTCACGATCTATGCGCTGATCTTTGCCGCGCTGACGGCTGCGGCGCTTTGGGCGATGCGGCCTGAATGGTCCGCGCAGGCTGCGGGACCGGCCCCCAGTGGATTGCACGCCGTTCTGGGAGATGCGACCGCGCGCCGCCTGTTGCTGATCGCGCTGGCCAATGCGACGCCGGTGGCGGTCACCTCGACCTTGTTCCTGTTCTTCGTCGAGGATCGCCTTGGCGCACCTGACATCGCAGGCCCGCTGCTCCTGCTGTTTTTTCTGTCGGCGGCCTGCGCCGCGCCGCTTTGGGGGCGGGCCGCCACCCGCTGGGGCACGCATCGGGCCTTGTTGGCGGGCATGGCTTTGGCGATCGTGACCTTCGGCTGGGCGCTGACGTTGGGCACCGGCGACGTGTTGGCCTTTGCCGTGATCTGCGCGGCCTCCGGTGCGGCGGTCGGGGCGGATCTGACGCTGCTCCCCGCGCTGTTCGCACGGCGCATGGCGGTGATCGCGCCCTCGGCGGCGGACGGCTTCGGCCTCTGGTCGTTTGTCAACAAGGCGACGCTGGCGGTCGCGGCCATTGCGCTTTTCCCGGCGCTGGATCGCGCGGGCTTCGCACCCGGTGGCGACAATGCAGATGGGGCGCTGACGATGCTGACGTTCCTCTATGCCGGGCTACCTTTGATCCTGAAGGCGCTGGCGGCCCTGCTGCTGGTGCGATTGAACATGACGGAGACGGATGATGCGTGACTGGCGCGGCAAGCGATACTGGCTGATCGGGGCCTCGGACGGGCTGGGGGCGGCGCTGGCGCGAAAACTGTCGGCTTGCGGGGCCGAGGTGATCCTGTCTGCCCGCTCTGAAGACAAGCTACAGCAGGTCGCGGACGGCCTGCCGGGCCGGTCCGAGGTGGTGGCCTGCGACGTCTCTGACAGGGACAGCGTTGCCGAAGCGGCGGCGCGGATCGGGCATATTGACGGCATGGTGTTCCTGGCGGGCGTCTATTGGCCGCTCAAGGCGCAGGAATGGGACGCGCAGAAGATCGAGGCGATGTGCGACGTCAACTTCACCGGGGCTGCCCGCGCGGTGGGCGCGGTGATCGGCGACATGGTGGCACGCGACGCGGGGCATATCGTACTGACCGGGTCGCTGTCGGGGTTTCGTGGGTTGCCTGGGGCCTCGGGCTATGGCGCATCCAAGGCTGGCGTCATGTGGCTGGCCGAAGGGATGTATGCCGACCTGCGCCACACCGGTGTGCAGGTGCAGGTCGCCAACCCCGGTTTCATCAAGACCCGGCTGACGGACAAGAACGACTTCGACATGCCGTTCCTGATGGAACCGGACCAGGCCGCGCAGGAGATGTTCGAGCTGATGAATTCCGACGGCTTCAAGCGCAGCTTTCCGACGGTGTTTTCCTGGCTGTTCCGGGGCGGGCAATTCCTGCCGGACTGGCTGTGGTACGGGCTGTTCGCGCGCAAGGGCTGACGCCATCCGAGCACGGGCGGGGCGGATCGGAAACGCCGGGCGTCGTTTTGCGCCGGGGGGCCGTCGCGGGCGGTCTTTCGGCGGGGGCGCGCGGCCCCTAGTCTGGCCCGGACAGACAGGGGACGCACCATGGCCGAGACCATCCGCTTCACGCTCGACGGCACCCCCGTCGAAGCGCAACCCGGAGAAACCATCTGGGAGGTGGCGCACGGCCGCGGCCTGAAGATCCCGCACCTGTGTCACAAGCCGGCGCCCGGCTACCGCCCCGATGGCAACTGCCGGGCCTGCATGGTGGAGATCGAGGGCGAGCGGGTGCTGGCCGCCTCCTGCATCCGCGAACCCGCCCCCGGCATGGTCGTCACCACCGACAGCGCGCGGGCCAAGGGTGCCCGCCGGATGGTGATGGAAATGCTGGTCGCCGATCAACCGGAACGAGAGGTCGCGCACGACCGCGCCTCGCACCTGTGGGACATGGCCGAAAGCCAGGGCGTCACGACAAGCCGCCTGCCGGTTCTGGAGGCGGGGCGCATTCCCCTGCTGGACGACAGCCACGTGGCCATGCGCGTGAACCTGGACGCCTGCATCCAATGTGGCCTTTGCGTGCGCGCCTGCCGCGAGGTGCAGGTCAACGACGTCATCGGCATGGCCGGGCGCGGGCACGACGCCTATCCGGTCTTCGACTTCGACGATCCGATGGGTGACAGCACCTGCGTGGCCTGTGGCGAATGCGTACAGGCCTGCCCGACCGGTGCTTTGATGCCCGCGACGATGGTGGATGCGGATCAGGTCGGCGACAGTTCCGACTGGGACAGCGAGACGAAATCGATCTGCCCGTTCTGCGGCGTTGGGTGCCAGGTCTCTCTCAAGGTCAAGGGCGACCGGATCGTCAAGGTCGACGGTATCAACGGCCCCGCGAACGAGGGGCGGCTTTGCGTCAAGGGGCGCTTTGGCTTTGACTACATCCACCATCCCCACCGTTTGACCAAACCACTGATCCGCCGCGACGACGCCCCCGCCAAAGGGCTGAACGTCGATCCGGGCGATTGGTCCACCGTCTTCCGCGAGGCGACCTGGGACGAGGCGCTGGAGGTGGCGGCCAGCGGCCTGAAAGGGCGCAGGCGGCAGGTCGCGGGCTTCGGCTCGGCCAAATGTTCCAACGAAGAGGCCTATCTGTTCCAGAAGTTCATCCGGCAGGGCTTTGGCCATAACAACGTCGACCACTGCACGCGGCTCTGCCATGCGTCTTCGGTTGCGGCGCTGATCGAAAACGTCGGCTCGGGGGCCGTGACGGCCACCTTCAACGAGATCGAGAACGCCGACGTGGCCATCGTGATCGGTGCGAACCCGGTCGAAAATCACCCTGTTGCGGCGACCTACTTCAAGCAGTTCACCAAGCGCGGCGGCAAGCTGATCGTTATGGATCCGCGCGGTCAGGCATTGAAACGGCACGCGGCGCATATGCTGCAATTCCGGCCGGGCGCGGATGTCGCGCTGCTGAACTCGATCATGCACGTGATCTCGCAGGAAGGACTGGTCGACCGGCAGTACATCGAGGCCATGACCGAGAACTGGGAGGCGGAGCGCGCCCATCTGGAGGGGTTCGCCCCCGAGAAGATGGCCGACCTGACCGGCATCGACGCCGACACCATCCGGGCCGTCGCGCGAACCTTTGCCGGGGCGAAATCGGCGATGATTTTCTGGGGCATGGGCGTGTCGCAGCACATCCATGGCACCGACAATTCCCGCTGTCTGATCAGCCTTGCGCTGATGACCGGTCAGGTCGGGCGCCCCGGTGCGGGGCTGCATCCGTTGCGCGGGCAGAACAACGTGCAAGGCGCGTCCGACGCGGGGCTGATCCCGATGTTCCTGCCGGACTACGCCTCGGTCCTGTCGGACGAGGTGCGGGCGAAATACGCGGGCCTCTGGGGTGATGAGCCGCTGGCCGAAAAGGGCCTGACCGTGACCGAGATTCTGGATGCCGTCCACGCAGGCGACATTCGCGCGATGTACATTCTGGGGGAAAACCCCGCCATGTCCGACCCGGATGTGGACCACGCGCGCGCAGGCCTCGCCTCGCTCGATCATCTGGTTGTGCAGGATATCTTCCTGACGGAAACCGCAAACTATGCCGATGTGATCCTGCCCGCCTCGGCCTTTGCCGAAAAGACGGGGACCGTGACCAACACCAACCGCCAGGTCCAGATGGGCCGCCCCGCCGTGCCGCCCCCGGGCGAAGCGCGCGAGGATTGGTGGATCGTGACCGAGCTGGCGCGCCGTTGCGGGCTGGACTGGCGCTATGACCACCCGTCCCAGGTCTTTGCCGAAATGAAGCAGGTGATGGGCTCGCTCGACAACATTACCTGGGACAGGCTCAGCGCCGAGGGGGCGGTGACCTATCCATCGCTGTCGCCCACCGATCCCGGTCAGTCGATCGTCTTCAGCGATGGGTTCCCCCGCCCCGAAGGCCGCGCCAGATTCACGCCTGCCAGCGTGATCCCGCCCGACGAAACCCCGGACGCCGACTATCCGATGATCCTGACCACCGGGCGCCAGTTGGAACATTGGCACACCGGATCGATGACCCGGCGTTCTGCCGTTCTGGACGCGGTGGAGCCGGAGGCGAACTGCTCGCTGCATCCGTCCACCCTACGCAAGCTGGGCGTTGCACCGGGCGGCTGGGTCCGGTTGACGACAAGGCGCGGCAGCGTGACCCTGATGGCGCGGGCGGACAGGGCGGTGGCACCCGACATGGTGTTCCTGCCCTTCGCCTTCGTCGAGGCGGCGGCGAACCTGTTGACCAACGCGGCGCTGGATCCGTTCGGCAAGATTCCCGAATTCAAGTTTTCCGCCGTCCGCGCCGAAGCTGTCGAACAGGTTGCAGCAGAATAGGCTCTCATGCGCAGCGGTCTGGAAAAACAAACGAGGGGGAAGCGAGCAGCCTCCCCCTCTTTGACGCACAACTGGATAACCAAAGCAGACAGCGGCACCGCGTCAATCATGCCGCTTCATAAACACTAACACATATTAACCAATTCCGTTCCCAACCTTACGCAACATGACGTGACGTAAGGTTGGATCACGTCACCTATTCCGCAGCCAAACGGGTGATCAGCACCGTGACTTCGGGCCGTTTGCCGACCTCGTCCTGTGCGATCTTGCGGACGCCTTTGACGATCAGGGTCTCCAGCTTTTCGTCGTCCCCGGCCGTGCGGGTATCGACGCGGGCCAACTGCCCGGCCAGATGGGTTTCCATCAGATCGGCCAGGGGCGCACCATTGCCTGCTGCGTCGGGCAAGCCGCGCAGCTCTACCCAGGTATCCTCCAACACTTCGTCGTCGTCATCCACCATGACCGCGACAACCGCATGGCCGTTCAACGCCATGCGAATCCGGTCCCGGACCACGCCGTCGAACTGTCCGACCAACGCGGAGCCGTCGACATAGGTGCGCCCTGTCTCGACGAAGTCGACCACCTCCGGCTTGTTTCCCGAAAGCGATACCATCGTGCCGTTTGGCGCGACGATCCCGATCCGGCCCAGCGATTCCGCAAGCTTGGCATGTTCGCGCAGGTGCCGATGCTCGCCGTGCATCGGGATCACGACCTGTGGCTGGACGATGTTGTGCACCGCGGCCAGGTCCGGGCGGTTGGCATGACCGGATACGTGATACAGACCGTCGGCATCCGTCACCACGTCCACACCCATTTCCGACAGGTTGTTCATGATGCGGGCGACTTCCTTTTCGTTGCCCGGAATCGTCTTTGACGAAAACAGGAAGGTGTCGCCTTCCTTCAGCTCCATCCCGAAATACTTGCCACGTGACAGTTGCGCCGAGGCGGCCCGCCGCTCGCCCTGCGACCCGGTGACGATCAGCATCAGGTTCTCGCGCGGAATGCTGGCGGCATCTTCGGGGCTGATGGTCTTGGGGAAGTCAGTCAGCAGCCCCTCCTCCATCGCGGCTTCGGTCATGCGGCGCATGGCGCGCCCCATCAAGCAGATGGACCGGCCCGCCGCGACGCCGGCATCGGCCAGCGATTTCAGCCGGGCCACGTTGGACGCGAATGTGGTGGCCACGAACATTCCCTTGGCCTGCTGGACCAACGGCACCAGGTTCGGCTTCACCTCGGCTTCGGACCGGCCGGGGTGCTTGCTGAACACGTTCGTCGAATCGCAGACCAGAGCACGCACGCCATCCTTGGACGCCTCCGACCAGAGCGCCTCGTCAAAGGCCTCGCCGACGACGGGGGAATGGTCGATCTTGAAATCGCCGGTGTGAATGACGCGACCCGCAGGTGTGTCGATCACAAGGCCCGCGCTTTCGGGGATCGAATGCGACACCGGCAGGAAACCCACCTTGAACGGCCCGGCCTCGATCATCGCGGGAAAAGGTTCCGCCGTGATGACCATCTTGGGGTCCTGCCCCTTTTCGGTCAGCTTGCGGCGCGCCAGGTTGGCGGTGAACTTGCGCGCGTGGATCCTGGTCTTGAGCTGCGGGAACAGGTGGCCCACGCCGCCCACGTGATCTTCGTGGGCGTGGGTGATGAACACCCCTTCCAGCCGGTCCAGCCGGTCAGTCAGCCAGGTGATGTCGGGGACGATGACGTCCACGCCGGGTGTGGTGTCCATGTCCGGAAAGGCGATGCCCAGATCCACCAGGATCAGACGTTCCTTTCCCTCGGGTCCGTAGCCGTAGACATAGGCATTCATGCCGATTTCGCCCGCCCCCCCCAGGGGAAGGTAGATGAGCCTGTCGCGTGCCATGTTTCTTTAGTCCTTGTTGTGCGTATGGATGACGGTCAGCCCGTGCATCGTCAAATCTTCTTCGAATGCGTCGAACAGGCTTTCGGCCTGCTGAAAGAGCGGGGCAAGCCCCCCGGTGGCGATAATCTTCATGGGTCGCGCGCGTTCAGCGCGGATGCGGGTCGTGATCTCTTTGATAAGGCCGACATAGCCCCAGAAGATCCCCGACTGCATGCAGGCGACGGTGTTCGTGCCAACGACGCGCTGCGGCTGTGTGATATCCACATGCGGCAGGGCGGCGGCGGCCATGTGCAGGGCCTCTAGACTGAGGTTGACGCCGGGTGCAATGACCCCCCCGACGTAAGCCCCATCGTGATCCACGACGTCAAAGGTGGTGGCGGTGCCGAAATCGACAACGATCAGATCCCCGCCATGCCGGTCGAAACCGGCGGCAGTGTTCACCAGGCGGTCCGGTCCGACCGTGGTGCCCGTATCCACGCGGGGATCGACTGGCAGATGGCAATCCGGTTTGCCCACCACAAGGGGGCGTGTGTCGAAATAGCGGTCACAGAGCACCCGCAGGTTGAACACCACGCGCGGAACGGTGGACGAGATGATGCAGTCCGTGATGACCACATCGATGTTGCGCAGGCTCATCGAGGTGCGCAGCCAAGTGTAATATTCGTCCCCGGTGCTCTGCGCGTTGGTAGCGCGGCGCCAGGACGCGACGAAATCCGTCCCGTCCCAGATCCCGAAGACGGTGTTGGTGTTGCCGCAGTCTATGGTCAGAAGCATCAGGTCCCTCCGAAAAAGACGTCGCCGGCGGTGATCTTGCGCGGACCATCCGGTGTCCGCAGGATCAGGCGCCCGTCGGCATCCACATCCTCGAACGTCCCCGTGGTCGTCTCGGTCACGGTGCGCGCGGTGATCGGCTGGCCCAGACGGGCGGCGTGTTTCATCCAGTCGGTGCGGATCGGCGCAAAACCCCAGGTCGCCAGCTGCGCCTCGCGTCGGGCGAATGCGGGGGCCAGCGCGTCCAGCATTGCTTCGGGCGTGACGCGCAGGCCCGTCGCCTCCAGCAGGGAGACGGGGGCGAAGGCACCCGGCTCTACCTGGTCAGGGGTGGGGGCCGCGATGAGATTGATGCCGATGCCCAGAACCAGCAGGCCGGGGGTGGGGCTCTCCAGCAGGATACCCGCCAGTTTGCCGCCATTCAAAAGGACGTCGTTGGGCCATTTCAGCGACAGGCCCATCACGCCCAGATCGGTCAGCACATCATGCAACGCCAGCGAGGCCGCAAAGCTGCGCAGCGCCAGGGCAGCCGGGTCCCCGCCCGGACGCCAGGCGAGGGATGCGGCAAAGTTGCCTGCGGGCATGGACCAGTCGCGGCCCCGGCGCCCCTTGGCTGCGGTCTGCTCCAGCCCGAGGTACCATGTCGGCACCACGGATGCGCGCCGCGCCGCCTCGGCCGAAGTGCTGTCGACGGTCGCCAGGACGACCCGGTCCAGACCCTCCGGCCAGGCTGCCAATCAGTTCACCAGCGTCGCGGCGGCTGCGGCTGCGATGCTTTCGAGACCGAAGAGATTGACGATCCCCACGACCATGATGATCGCCGAGGCAGCCAGCGCGACCCATTGCACCATCGGCATGTCACCATCGACCGGGGTCTCGGTCTCGCCGAAGTACATGTAGTAGACGATCCGCAGATAGTAGAACGCACCGATGACCGAGGCGAGGACGCCCAGCACGGCCAGCCAGACCAGCCCCGCATCCACCGCAGCCTGCAACACGGCCAGCTTGGCGAAGAAGCCCAGCATCGGCGGGATACCCGCCAGCGAGAACATCAGAACCAGCAGCGCCAGCGCCTTGCCCGGATGCTTGTCCGACAGCTGGTTGAGCGACCGGATATCCGTCGTTTCCAACCCATCACGCGACATCGCCAGGATGAAAGCAAAGGTGCCGATGTTCATGACCACATAGATCGCCATATAGAGCAGCATCGCCTCGACACCGCCCGCCGTGCCAGCCGCCAGACCCATCAGGGCGTAACCCATGTGGGCAATCGACGAATAGGCCATCAGGCGTTTGATATCGCGCTGACCGATGGCGGCAATGGCGCCGACAAACATCGACAGGACCGACAGCAGCGCCACGATCTGTTGCCAGTCGCTGACCACCCCGCCAAAGGCGTCGTGGGTGACGCGGGCGAACATGCCCATGGCCGCGACCTTGGGCGCGGTGGCGAAGAACGCGGTGACCGGCGTGGGCGAGCCTTCGTAGACGTCGGGCGTCCACATGTGGAACGGGGCGGCCGACACCTTGAACGCCAGGCCCGAGATCATGAAGACCAGACCGAACAGCAAGCCAAGCGCGATCTGACCGTCCGAGGCGGCGGCGATGACGCCGGCGAAGTCCGTCGTGCCCGCGTATCCGTAGGTCAGCGAGATACCATAAAGCAGCAGACCGGACGACAGCGCGCCGAGGACGAAATACTTCAGGCCCGCTTCGGTCGACTTCACATGGTCGCGCCGCATGGAGGCCACGACGTAAAGGCTCAGCGATTGCAGTTCCAACCCCATGTAGAGGGTCAGCAGGTTGCTGGCCGACACCATGACCATCATGCCGACAACCGACAGGGTGATCAGCAGCGGATACTCGAACTTCAACAGGCCGGAACGGGACATGTAGTCCTGCCCGATGACCAGAACGACCGCCGCCGACAACAGGATCGTGACCTGCGCAAAGCGCGAGAACCCGTCCTTGACGATCATGTCGTTGAACCCGGAGCCGCCGTCATCGGCCACACCGATCCAGAACGCGGTCAGGGTCAGAACCGCCGCGGTCAGCCAGACCAGCGGCCGCGCCAACGCGTCCTTGCCGGTATAGACGGCCCCCAGTAGGGCTACCATCACGTAGACGGACAGCAGGATCTCGGGAAGGATGATATTCAGGTCGGAGGCAATCATGGACCTATCCCCTCAGTGCCCGGCATCCGCGACCGCATGATCGAGGATCAGGTCGGCAGTCGCGACCTCGTAATTCTCGACCAGCGCCGCGACGGACGGGCTGATGATGTCAGTGAGCAGCGACGGATAAACGCCCAGCAGAATGGTAAAGAACACCAGCGGCGCAAAGATCGCCTTTTCACGGGTGGTCATGTCAGTGATCGAGCGCAGGCTTTCCTTGATCAGATCGCCAAAGACGACCCGGCGATACAGCCAAAGCGCGTAGCCAGCCGAGAAGATGACCCCAGTACAGGCCACCAGCGCGACCCAGGTGTTGACCTGGAAGACACCCATCAGCGTCAGGAATTCACCCACGAAGCCCGAGGTGCCCGGTAGGCCCACGTTGGCCATGGTGAACAGCATGAAGATCAGCGCATAGGCCGGCATCCGGTTCACAAGGCCGCCATAGGCGTCAATGTCACGCGTGTGCATCCGGTCGTAGACGACGCCCACGCAAAGGAACAGCGCACCCGAGATGAAGCCGTGGCTGATCATCTGGAAGATGGCCCCATCGACCCCCTGCTGGTTGGCCGCAAAGATGCCCATGGTAACGAAACCCATGTGCGCGACCGACGAATAGGCGATCAGTTTTTTCATGTCGTCCTGCATCAGGGCGACCAGCGAAGCATAGACGATGGCGATGGCTGACAGCCAAAGGACCATCTCGCCCAGGACCTCGGACCCGACCGGGAACATCGGCAGCGAAAAGCGCAGGAAGCCGTAGCCCCCCATCTTGAGCAGGATCGCAGCCAGCACCACGGATCCGGCAGTAGGGGCCTGCACGTGCGCGTCCGGCAGCCAGGTGTGCACCGGCCACATCGGCATCTTGACCGCGAAGCTGGCAAAGAACGCCAGCCACATCAGGGTCTGCGCCCCACCGACAACGGTAAAGCCCAGGACGTCGAGCGGCGCGTAGCTGAACGAATGGGTCAGCAGTGTCGGGATGTCGGTGGTGCCCGCATCCAGGTACATGGCGATCATCGCGACCAGCATCAGGACCGACCCGATCAGCGTGTAGAGAAAGAATTTGAACGACGCATAAATCCGGTTCGCCCCGCCCCAGATCCCGATGATCAGGAACATCGGGATCAGACCCGCCTCGAAGAAGAGGTAGAACAGGATCAGGTCCAGCGCCGAAAACACGCCGAGCATCAGCGTCTCCAACACCAGAAGCGCGACCATGTAGTCCTTGACCCGGTGCGTCACGTCCCAGCAGGACGCAATCACCAACGGCATCAGGAAGGTCGTCAGCATCACGAAGGTGACCGAGATACCGTCGACGCCCATCTTGTATTTCAGACCCAGCAGCCAGTCGCGTTCCTCGACGAACTGAAAACCGGTGTTCTGCGGGTCAAAGCCGGTCAGGATGAAGATCGACACCAGAAAGGTGAAGGTCGTCGCCCCCAGGGCCAGCCATTTTGCGTTGCGCTGCGCAGCTGCATCGTTGCCGCGCAGGAACACGGCCAGGATCAGCGCCGCGATCAGCGGGGTGAAGGTGACGATGGAGAGGAGGTTGTCCATGATCTCAGTTCCCCGCCGCGATGGTCGTCCAGGTGATCAGGACCACAATCCCGAGGACCATCGCGAAGGCATAGGTGAAGATGTAGCCTGACTGCGCCTTGTTCAGCGCCTTGGTGAAGAAGGGCACGATGCCCATTGCCAGGCCGTTGATCCCGCCGTCGATGACCTTCCCGTCGCCGTTCTTCCACAGGAAGCGGCCCAGCCACTTGGCGGAGCGGACGAAAAGCACATCGTAGATCTCGTCGAAGTACCACTTGTTGAGCAGGAAAGTATAAAGCGCGTTCAGGTTGGTCGCCCACTGCGCAGGCAGGCTGGGACGACGGATATAGAACATCCAGGCAGCCCCCAGACCGAACAGCATGGCAAAGAACGGCGACAGCTTGACCCAGACGGGCACCAGGTGCGCCTCGTGGATGACGTGGTTGTCGTCGCCGATGTAGATGGCACCCTCGCCGGGGGTTTGATGGCGGGCGTGGTCGCCCTCCTCCGCGTGACCCTCGTCACCGGCGGCATGGGCCGCGCCAACCAGGGCCAGACCAGCGTGATCATCGGCCGGGGCCTCTTCGGTGATACCGAAGAAATGGTCGACCTTGGCCTGCGATCCGAAGAACGGCCCGTAGAAGACCATGCCAGCCAGCACCGACCCGACAGCCAGAACACCCAGCGGAATGGTCATGACACGGGGGCTTTCATGCGCGTGGTCATGGGTGTGCTTGTCCCCGCGCGGGGTGCCGTAGAATGTCAGGAACATGAGACGCCAGGAATAGAAACTGGTCATCGCTGCGGCGGCGACCAGAACCCAGAACGCGCCCGTCGATCCGACGTAGGCCACTTCGATGATGGCATCCTTGGACACGAAACCCGCAAAGCCGACCGGGAACCCGATGTAGAGCAGCGGGATGCCGACGCCAGTAATCGCCAACGTGCCGATCATCATGGCCCAGAAGGTCAGCGGGATCTTGTCCTTCAGGCCACCATAGTTCCGCATATCCTGTTCGTGGTGCATCGCATGGATGACCGAACCCGCGCCCAGAAACAGCATCGCCTTGAAAAACGCGTGCGTCAGCAGGTGGAACATGGCAACCGAATAGGCCCCGAGGCCCGCGGCCACGAACATGTAGCCCAGCTGCGACATGGTCGAATAGGCGATGACGCGCTTGATGTCGTTCTGCACCAGACCGATCGTGGCGGCGACGAAGGCCGAGGCCGCGCCGATGACCACCACGAAACCCATGGCGTGGGGCGCGAATTCCATGATCGGCGACATGCGGCAGACCAGGAAGACGCCCGCCGTCACCATGGTGGCCGCGTGGATCAGGGCGGACACCGGGGTCGGCCCCTCCATCGCGTCGGGCAGCCAGACATGCAGGCCCAGCTGCGCCGATTTGCCCATGGCACCGATGAACAGCAGGAAGGCAATCAGTTCTGCCGCGTTCCAGTCGGTCCAGAGGAACCTGATCGAGGTTTCGGCCAGCTCAGGCCCGGATGCGAAGATCGTGTCGAAGCCGATGGCATCGGTCAGAAGGAAAATCGCGAAGATCCCCAGCAGAAACCCGAAGTCGCCGACGCGGTTCGCGATGAACGCCTTCATCGCGGCGCCCCCCGCCGAAGGCTTGCGCCAGTAGAACCCGATCAACAGATAAGACGCGACGCCCACGCCTTCCCAGCCGAAGAACAGCTGCAGCAGGTTGTCCGCCGTCACCAGCATCAGCATCGCGAAGGTAAAGAACGACAGATAGGCAAAGAAACGGGGCTTGTAGGTCTCGCCCTCTTTCCATTGCGGGTCGTGATCCATGTAGCCGAAGGAATAGAGATGGACGAGCGACGAGACCGTCGTCACCACGATCAGCATCGTTGCGGTCAGCCGGTCCAGCCGGATCGCCCAGTCGGTGACCAGGCTGCCGCTCTCGATCCAGGACATGATCGGAATGATGTGGGTCTGGCCGTCGTGGATCAGGAAGACGATCCAGCTGAGCAGGGCCGACAGGAACAACAGGCCCGTGGCGGTGACCATCGCGGCCTTTTCGCCGATGAACTTCCAGCCGAAGCCGCAGATGATCGCACCCACCAGAGGGGCGAAGAGGATAATCGTTTCCATAGCCTCAGCCCTTCATCACGTTGACGTCTTCGACGTCGATGGTGCCCTTGTTGCGGAAGAAGCAGACCAGGATCGCAAGACCGATGGCGGCCTCTGCGGCGGCGACGGTCAGGACGAACAGGGTAAAGACCTGTCCCGTCAGATCGCTCAGGAAGCCCGAGAACGCGACGAAGTTGATGTTCACGGCCAGCAGCATCAGCTCGATCGACATCAGAATGATGATGACGTTCTTGCGGTTCAGGAAGATCCCGAAAATGCCGATGACGAACAAGGCCGCCGCCACCGTGAGATAGTGTTCTAGTCCGATCATCATCGTCCCCTTTGGGGTCGTTGCCCCATCGTCAGTTCAAAGCCTTCGCGAAGACTTTGGCCGGAGTTTTCGAAAAAACTCCGTCTTGTCAGAGCCCCTGCCCCGGTTTCACGTCCGTCACGGTCATCGACTCGGCCGGATCGCGCCACATCTGGTGCAACACGTTCTGACGCTTCACGTCCTTGCGATGGCGCAATGTCAGGGCAATCGCGCCGATCATCGCAACCAGCAGGATCAGGCCGGACAGCTGAAACATCAGGAAGTACTGATCATAGAGCACGAGCCCCAGGGCCGCCGTGTTCAGTTCAGCCGGCACCGGAATGGACGCCAGTCCTTCGGCCACGACCACGCCATCGGCGACATCCCAGACGCCATAGGCGATGATCAACTGCATCAACAGCACGATCCCTATCAAGCCGGCCAGGGGCACATAGCGCGCCATCTCGGCCTTCAGCTCGGCAAAGTCCACGTCCAGCATCATCACCACGAACAAGAACAGCACCGCGACCGCGCCGACGTAGACGATGACCAGCAACATGGCCACGAACTCCGCCCCGATCAGGACGAAAAGGCCCGCGGTCGACAGGAACGTCAGGATCAGCCACAGCACCGAATGCACCGGATTGCGCGACACGACAGTCATCAGACCACCGGTGATCGTGAGGATCGCGAACAGGTAAAAGGCGAAATCGAGAACCGTCATTTGCTGTCCTCCAGAACCTCGTTGGCCAGTTCCATGGCCTTGTTCATTGCAGGCAGCCCCCCGAACAGGCCCATCAGACCGATCGTCTCGGCGATCTCCTGCTTGGTGGCCCCCTGGGCGACCGCCTGACGGATCGTCATGCGGACCTGCGCCTCGGCCTGGGCTCCCAGCACGGTCAGACCGGCGAGCGTCAGCAGCATCTTGGTCTTGGCGTCCAGACCCTCGGGCGAGACACCCTTGCCCATGAAGGTCTCCATGACCTCGGGCGGCATCGTCGGCCAGAGCTTCTCAAAGCCAGTGGGCGTGAAGTTCTCGAGCGCGGGGTTCATGGCCTTGGCCATGTCCTGCATATGGCCCATCCAGGCCGCGAAGGGGTTCTGCGGATCTGTCATCGGTAGGGCGCATCCAGTTCGAGGTTCTTGGCGATCACCGCTTCCCACCGCTCACCATTCTCCAGCAGCTTTTCCTTGTCGTAGAAAAGCTCTTCGCGGGTCTCGGTCGCGAATTCGAAGTTCGGACCTTCGACGATGGCATCGACCGGGCAGGCTTCCTGGCAGAAGCCGCAATAGATGCACTTTGTCATGTCGATGTCGTAACGCGTGGTGCGGCGCGAGCCATCCTCGCGCGGCTCGGCGTCGATCGTGATGGCCTGCGCGGGGCAGACGGCCTCACACAATTTGCAGGCGATGCACCGTTCTTCGCCATTGGGATACCGACGCAAGGCATGTTCGCCACGGAATCGCGGGCTGAGCGGGCCTTTTTCGTGCGGATAGTTCAGCGTGGCCTTCGGTGCGAAGAAGTAACGCAGGCCCAGTTTCATGCCCGTCCACATATCGGCGAGCAGGAAGTACTTGGCGGAGCGGGTCCAGTCGATCTGGGTCATCACGAGGCTCCTTTCTGTTGGGCGGATACAGCCGCTGGGGTTTCCGCGACAAGGTGATCTAGCTGCCTCAGGTCCGCGAAAACCAAGGCGGACAGGGCAAGGAACACGCCAAACGCCAGCACGGCCGTCGGCGTGCCAGGCGCAAACACGAAAAGGCACAGGGCAATTGCCAGCGCGCCGGACATTGCGACCGCGCGGCCCGGACGGCCCAGATACAGATTATAAAGCCCGGTCTGGGCGGTCATAACCAGAAGGATCAAGGCCCGGCCGGAACGACGGTCTGCAAGGTCGGCCATGCCTCAGGCCCCCATCGCGAACCGGGCCCAAAAGGCACCGAAGACTTCGAATTTCGCCATGAAGGCCACAAAAACCACCCAGGCCAGCGAGAAGGGCAGGAACACCTTCCACCCCAGGCGCATCAGCTGATCATAGCGGTAGCGCGGCACGACTGCCTTCACCATCGCAAAGAGGAAGAAGAAGAACGCCATCTTCAACACCATCCAGAACGCGCCATCGGGCAGGAACGGGATGGGCGACAGCCAGCCGCCGAAGAACAGCAGCGAGATCAGCGCACACATCAGGAAGATGGCGATATATTCGCCGGCCATGAACAGCAGGAAGGGCGTCGAGGAATATTCGACCTGATAGCCCGCGACCAGTTCCGATTCCGCCTCAGGCAGGTCGAAGGGCGGGCGGTTCGTTTCAGCCAGCGCCGAGATGAAGAACAGGAACACCATCGGCAGATGCGGCAACCAGTACCAGCCGAAGAAGCCGTAGCCGGTATCCTGCGCGCGCACGATGTCGCCGAAGTTCAGCGAGCCGGTCGACAGGATCACGCCGATGATGATCAGGCCGATCGACACCTCGTAGGAAATCATCTGCGCGGCAGAACGCAGCGAGCCCAGGAAAGGATATTTGGAGTTCGACGCCCAACCACCCATGATCACGCCGTAAACCTCCAGCGAGGAGACGGCGAAGACATAGAGAATCGCGACGTTGATGTCGGAGACGACCCAACCGTCCGAGAACGGGATCACAGCCCAGGCGATGATGGCCAGCACGAAGGAGATCAGCGGCGCCAGCATGAAGACGGTGCGATCCGCCCCCGCCGGGATGACGATTTCCTTGACCACATATTTCAGCGCGTCGGCCACGGTCTGCAACAGGCCGAAAACACCCACCACGTTCGGGCCACGCCGCATCTGCACAGCAGCCCAGATCTTGCGGTCACCATAGACCAGGAACAGCAGCGAAATCATCACGAAGGCAACGACGGCCAGGCATTGCGCCAAGATCGTCAGGCCAATGCCCGCCGGTGATGCCAGAAAATCCGCCATGTCAGTTCCTCATATGGTCGGGATGCCCTTGAAGCGGCAGTTGTCCACCACCACTTCGGCATCGATCGTTCTTAACCCCCGAGGGAGGTCCGGCGAAACGGTGTAAACCGCATCTCCGCTCCAAAGGCCACCCTCTTCCTGCACCGTGGTGCGCACATGTCGCGCAAATCCGAAGCCTCGGATCAGTGCATACTGCGCTGCAGCACATTCCGCATAGTCCGTCACGTCCTGCCCATCGCGCGCACCGCGCATGGTGACGACGAAATTGACCAGGTCCCCCTCCAGCAGCCGCGTCTCCACCCCGCGATACTCGGGGCGAAAGACGTCGACGACCGGTGATTCCACTGTCTGACACGCGGCCATGACAAGCGGAAGCGTGGCGGCTGCGCGCCACATGCGCGTCACTCCGCGGCGATGGGCTGCGAGGCGAGCGCGCGGGCCTGGGCCGACAGTTCGGCCATCAACTCGGACGCACGGGCGACCGGGTTGGTCAGGTAGAAGTCGCGAATCGCCGGGGCAAAATCGCCTACGCCCAGGGTCGGCGTTTCGCCCAGGGGTTCGGACTTGTTGACCGGCACCATATCCAGATCGGCCAGTTCCGGCGCGGCCGCGACCAGCGCGCGGCGCAACTGCGCCAGACTGTCGAACGGCAGCTGATAGCCGACCTCGGCGGACAGGGCGCGCAGGACGGCCCAGTTTTCCTTGGCCTCGCCGGGGGCGAAGCTGGCCCGCTGCGCCAGTTGGGGACGGCCTTCGGTATTGACGAACAGCCCCTGCTCCTCGGTCCAGGCGGCACCCGGCAGGATCACGTCGGCGCGGTGTGCACCCCGGTCGCCATGGCTGCCCTGATATATGACAAAGGCCCCTGCGGGCACGTCGATCTCGTCCGCGCCCAGGTTGTAGATCACGTCCGCCGACAGCGCGGCGTCAATTCCCCCTTCGCAGGTGGCACCGACATCCATGGCCCCGACGCGCGACGCGGCCGAATGCAGCACCAGAACAGGCGAATTGGCCGATGCGCTGAGCGCGCGCACGACAGCCAGAACCTCTGCGCCGTCTTCGCCGGTCAACGCGGATTGCCCGACGATGATAATGCCCGCCTTGTCGGCCATATCGGAATGGTCCTGAGCGGCCAGGTCCGAGAGCGCCTCGCGCCCGGCGCCCAGATCGATCGGATCATAGGACAGATCCGCCGGTGCACCGATACGAGCCACCTTGGCCCCGCGCAGCCAGGCCTTGCGGATACGGGCATTCAGGACCGGAGCTTCGACCGAGGGATCGGTGCCGATCAACAGGATGTTGTCTGCCGTGTCGATATCCTCGATCGCAGCCGTTCCGACGTAACCGGCACGGTCACCCGCAGGCAGCTTGGCCCCGTCGGTCCGGCATTCGGTCACGCCGTCCAGCGCGGTCATCAACTGGGTCAGGGCATAGGCCGCCTCGGTCGAGGCCAGATCGCCCACGATCCCGGAAACCTTCTTGCCCTTCATCGCCTCGGCGGCAGCGGCCAGCGCTTCGGGCCAGGTGGCGGGCTTCAGCTTGCCGTCGCGGCGGACATAGGGCCGATCCAGCCGCTGGCGACGCAGACCGTCCCAGACAAACCGCGTCTTGTCGGAAATCCATTCCTCGTTCACGCCGTCATGGTTGCGCGGCAGGATACGCATGACTTCGCGACCCTTGGTGTCCACCCGGATGTTGGAGCCGAGCGCGTCCATTACATCGATGGTCTCTGTCTTCGACAGCTCCCACGGGCGGGCGGTAAAGGCGTAGGGCTTCGACACCAGGGCACCCACGGGGCACAGGTCGATGATGTTGCCCTGCATGTTCGATTTCAGCGTTTCACCCAGGTAGGAGGTGATTTCGCTGTCCTCGCCGCGACCAGTCTGGCCCATCTGCGTGATGCCTGCGACCTCGGTAGTGAAGCGCACGCAGCGGGTGCAGCTGATGCAGCGGGTCATGTGGGTTTCGACCAGCGGGCCGAGGTCCAGATCGACCGCCGCGCGCTTCGGTTCGCGGAAGCGGGAGAAGTCGACGCCATAGGCCATCGCCTGATCCTGAAGGTCGCATTCGCCACCCTGGTCGCAAATCGGGCAATCCAGCGGGTGGTTGATGAGCAGGAACTCCATCACGCCTTCGCGGGCCTTCTTGACCATGGGAGAGTTCGTCTTGACCACCGGCGGTTCGCCGTCCTTGCCGGGGCGCAGATCCTTGACCTGCATCGCGCAGGAGGCGGCGGGCTTGGGCGGGCCGCCCACGACCTCGACCAGGCACATGCGGCAGTTGCCCGCGATGGTCAGACGTTCGTGATAGCAGAAGCGGGGGATCTCGATCCCGGCCACTTCGCAGGCCTGGATCAGGGTCATCGCACCCGGGACTTCGATCTCGTTTCCGTCGATGACGATTTTCTTCAGGTCGCTCATGCGGGCCGCTCCGATCGTAGGCGTTTGGACCGGGTTCTAACGCCCCGAAACGCCGGTGACCAGAAGCGGAACGCCGCAGCGCGCTGTTAATCGACCTCCAACAGGCGCCCAATCTGACTGTCGGCGGCAAGTTCCGCCTCTCCGACGCGGCAATGGGCCTCCGTGTCGCCCTTTGCGGCACCCTTGGCGGCCAGCCGTGCACGCGCGACAGCCTCCAGCCGATCCTTGGCGGCATCGTCGTCGATAAAGGCGTCCACCTCGGCCCGGCTATACCCAAGATCCATCGCCGCCGAACGCAGCGCCAGCAGGTATTGCAGCCCCCGCAGCGTTCGCCCGTCAAGCCGCGGGCAGACCTCGGAGATTTCATAGGCAATGCCCACGTTGATCAGCCCCTCGGTGATACGGGGCTCCTGCTCCAACCCGGCGAAGGCGGGGGCGGCGGCAAGGGTCAGGACGGCGGCAGTCAGGGTCGTCTTCATGATGGCGGTCTCCGGTCGGATGTCTTGACCGCAGATGTTGGTCGCCCCGCCGGTCATTCAATAGCGCGGTCCCGCAGGCCCATGGCACCCGGCAATTTCCCGCCTCAGCGCGAGATGCAGCGCCCGGTCAGGACAAGCGCACCATCATCGGCCAGTGCGATTTCTTCCAGCGGACGATCGGGGCCGTTTTCCCACAGGATTTCCGTGCCCCCAAAGACCCGCAGGCAATAGCGCACCGCCTCGATCCGCCCAGCTTCGCGGGCGGCCCCCAGATCGCGGCCCGCGCTCCGAACGGACACGGCAAAGCTGCGGTCGTCTTCGCTCACGACATTCAGGCGGGACCGGAACCGGATGCCCTCAACCTGTTCGGAGTTTCCGCGCAACCCGCCGCGCGGGAACAGCCCGCTGTCGCCCGAACCCAGCCCCGAAAATCCGCATCCCGTCAGCAGGACGGCCCCCGTCAGCGCCAGCGCAATCGCCTTCATCCCTCGACCTCCAACAGCAGCGCCCCGATCGGGGTTTCCTCTGCGATTTCCCTTTGCCCTGCGGCACAGACCGCGGCCTGAGGTGCGCCGTCCGTCAACCCGTGGCGTGTGACGAACGCCTCTTGCAACAGGGCAATCGCCTCGGCGGGATCCTCCATCCGCGTGGCCAGAGTTTCGGGCGTGAACCCGTCCTCGGTCAACTGTCGCAGAACATCGTCGGTGCGCCGCGCCATGCCGCCCAGGTCGACGGACAGGGTCGGACAGTTCACCGCTAGGATCTGTGCCGTCGACGTTTCCATCGCCCCGGTCACGAAATACGCGGGCGCCGGGCGCAGTGTCTCGGCCACGGCGGGGCCGCTGAGGACCAGCAGAACCGCAATCGCCCTCACAGCGCGAAGGCCCCGATCAAGGCCAGCAGAGCCAGCCCTGCGGTCATGAACAACCCGATGGCAAAGAACGCAGAGCGCATCGTCTGGTTTTCGGTCCGCACGTGGACCACCGCCATGGCGATCCGCGCGACGACGAAAACCGACGCCAGCAGGTTGACCCAAAAGGGCGAGGCCCCGACCAGCATCGCGGCGACCGTGGCAGCAACAAAGGGTCCGGACGATTCGATGGCGTTCGCAAAGGCCCGTTCCCGCCGGTAAACGGGGTTGCTGTAATCACGCACAGGTTTGCCACAGGGCGCACGATCTGGCGTGCGTCCGATTGTCGAGACGCCGGCCAGAACCTGCGAAAGAATCGCCCAGATCGCGAGCGAGGCAAGCGCGTGGGCGTAGAGAGAAGGATCAAATGTCATGTCTGATCCCTAGTGCATCGGCTGCGGGGCGCCAAGCATCCGCAGCGCGGATCAGATTGCATCTGGTCCATGCCTGACCCGTGATTGTGTCGAAACGTCCACCCGCGCGCCCGGCCCTTCGCGATTTAGGCGGACGGGCCTACCGAATGGCCGCGACGGGCCAATTGGCCTGGGGCCAGGTCATTCGGCTGAACGAGCCGCCTGCCGCGAACCACCCCACCCCTCGCGTTTCCGGGACTCGCCGAACCGGGACAGCCTAGACCCATCCAACCGAAAGCAGAACTAGGCGATCAGCGTCGGGGCGCGGGTGACCAATGGCCAAGCGGCTGCGCGAGCGGCCTCTGCCCCAGACGAATCCGGAACTGCGCCCCGCCAAGGCGTTCACACAGGCTGCGGCATATGCAAACGACGCTGCCGGTCCCCGGTGGGGACCTTCAGCGCCGCTCAGTCAAGATGTGCTAGATGAGTCACGCGCAGCCTTGCCCCCAAAGGCATGGCTGCGTCACGACGAAGGGCCGATCACTCGGCCGCGATGGTCGCGGTCGGTGTGATCCGCTTGTGCTTGATGCGGTCCTCGATCTCACCACGGAAGTGACGGATCAGGCCCTGGATCGGCCAGGCCGCCGCATCGCCGAGGGCGCAGATCGTATGCCCCTCGACCTGCTTGGTGACGTCCAGCAGCATGTCGATTTCCTCGACCTCCGCCTCGCCGCGCACCAGACGGTCCATGACGCGCATCATCCAGCCGGTGCCTTCGCGGCAGGGCGTGCACTGGCCACAGCTTTCGTGCTTGTAGAATTTCGACAACCGCCAGATCGCCTTGATGACGTCGGTGGAGTTATCCATCACGATGACCGCCGCCGTGCCCAGGCCCGACCGCTGCTCGCGCAGGTAATCGAAGTCCATGATGGCGTCTTTCATCTGCGCGCCGGGAATCATCGGCACCGAAGATCCGCCGGGGATCACCGCCTTCAGATTGCCCCAGCCACCGCGAATGCCACCGCAATGGGTTTCGATCAGCTCTTCGAAGGTGATCGACATCGCCTCTTCGACGACGCAGGGGCGGTTCACGTGGCCCGAAATCGCAAACAGCTTGGTGCCCGCATTGTTCGGCCGGCCAAAGCCCGCGAACCATTCGGCCCCACGGCGCAGGATGGTCGGCACCACCGCGATGCTTTCGACGTTGTTCACCGTCGTGGGGCAACCATACAGACCCGCACCCGCCGGGAAAGGCGGCTTCATGCGGGGCATCCCCTTCTTGCCTTCGAGCGATTCAATAAGGGCGGTTTCCTCGCCGCAGATATACGCCCCTGCCCCGTGGTGCAGGTACAGGTCGAAATCCCAGCCCGACTTGGCGGCGTTCCGGCCCAGCAGACCGGCCTCATAGGCCTCGTCGATGGCGTTCTGCAGCGCCTCTTTCTCGCGGATGTATTCGCCGCGGATGTAGATGTAGCAGGCATGCGCACCCATCGCGAAAGAGGCGATCAGCGCCCCTTCGATCAGGGTGTGCGGATCGTGGCGCATGATTTCCCGGTCCTTGCAGGTACCGGGCTCGGATTCGTCCGCATTGATCACCAGATAGGCGGGACGACCGTCCGATTCCTTGGGCATGAAGGACCACTTGAGGCCGGTGGGAAAACCCGCGCCGCCGCGCCCGCGCAGGCCGGAGGCCTTCATGATCTCGACGATCTTGTCGCGGCCCAGACCGATCAGGTCCTTGGTGCCGTCCCAATGGCCGCGCGACTGCGCGCCCGCCAGGCTGCGGTCAGCCATGCCGTAGATGTTGGTAAAGATCCGGTCCTGATCCTGCAGCATCCTGTTCACTCCTCTTCGCGGCGCATCTTGCGAACCCGCAGCAACATGATCAACGCAAAGCCCAGTGCAGCCAGCGCCACCAGATCCGCCAGCCCCATCAGCCGTGTCGGCAGGTTGAGCCAGACGCCCAATCCCTGCAACGGCAGCCAGACGGCAAAGGTGCCAAGGATCACCAGCGCCACGTTACGCTGGGCTTTGGCGATGCGCCTGTCGGATGAGCTGGGCCCGGTCATTTCGGAGCCTCTTGAACAGGTCAGGCGCGGTGCCGTCAAGCGTGACCGCGCCCGACTGCGTCAATAGACGTCGCCCTTGCCAACCTTTTGTGAAAACGCCGTCTCTTCGCCATCGGCCAGAACGCGCGCCTGCGATACCCATTCGTCCCGGCTGACGCGCCCTTTGAAACCTTCCAGGTTCTGATCCACCCAGGCGATCTCCGCGTCGGTCCAGGCCGCGACCTGGTCGAAATGGTAGAACCCCATGCCGTGCAGCATTGTCTCCAGCTTCGGGCCCACGCCTTTTATTTTCTTGAGATCGTCCGCCCCCCCGTCGCGCGCCGCGCTCAACGTGGCCGGCTTTTGCCCCGCGCCCGGATCGGCGGCGGGCGCAGGCGGTGCCGGGGCTGCATCGACAGGGGCGGCGGCCTGCGACGGGGCGACAGGCGCGTCGATCACGCCGACCGAGACGGGGCGCGCCATCGCGCCCGCAAACCGCTCGCCCGAGGTCGTGTCGGAAATGGCCGACACCTCGACCGAGGACTTGTGCGGCGACGGCTTGTTTACGTTGCGCGGGCGCAGGGTTTCCAGATCGACCGCCGGGCGGGCCGAGACCGATATCGTCTCGCTCTGCGGGGCCGCGTCGGCGGACGGGGCGCGGCCAACGGTCAGCATCAGGATCAATCCCAGCACCGCGAACACGACGAATCCGCCAAAAATCGCCTGGAGGACGCTCCACCCGGCGATCATGATCAACAATACGAAGGTCCCGGCCCCGACCAACGCGGCCACCCCCCAAGAGGTCGCGGCGCTTTCCAGCGGGCCGATCGGGCGAATTCGAGTGTCCATTTGGTGTCCTCCCCAAGATCAACTGGGGAACGACACCGGGCCGGGCGTCCCCCCTACTTCTGTCGGGCAGAGAACTCCGTCTCTCCGCCGTCAGCGAGGAGTTTAGCCTGTTTCACCCATTCGTCACGCGTCACGCGTCCCTTGAACCCCTCGAGGTTCGCATCGACCCATGCGATTTCCTGGTCAGTCCAGGCGGCAATCTGGTCGAAATGGTAGAAGCCCATGGAATTGCAAAGCTTCTCCAGCTTTGGGCCGACGCCTTTGATCAGTTTCAGGTTGTCGGCCTTGCCGTCGCGCGCGCCATCCAGCGCGGCGGGACGATCGGCTTCGGTCGGTTCCGCAGGCGATTCGTCGGGCGTGCCCTTGGCCTCGGCCTCGGATCCACGCACGTTCGCCACCCCATCAGAGGCGTCGCCGCGATCCCGCGGGGCCTCAGCCTGACCGGCAACCCGACCCGCCTGCTTGCCGTCGGGACCGGACGGCCCCATCAACGGATCACGCGCGGCCAAGGTGGGATCAGGGTCCGCCTGCTCGGCCTTTTGCCAGGGCGCTTTCAGCGGCACTTCGGTGCCGTCGATACGCTTGATCGTGTCGCCAATATCCGTGGCCAAGGCGACCGAGGCGTTCTGGTCATGACCTTTCGACGCGGCCGCATCGGTCAGCGACGTGACCCCGTCCAACGGCTCCGACGTGAAGCGTCCGTTCTGGGGACCGGGCACCGGCACCTCACCGGCGCGGAACTGGTCCAGCATCTCGCTGAACCGATCAACGGTCAGGTCCTCGTAGTAATCCTTGCCGATCTGGGCCATGGGCGCGTTGGAACAGGCCCCCAGACATTCAACTTCTTCCCAGCTCAGCTTGCCATCGGCGCTGATCTCATGGGCGGATTTGGCGATCTTGTCGCGGCAGACAGCCACCAGATCCTCGGCCCCGCAGATCATGCAGGACGTGGTGCCGCAGATCTGGATATGCGCGACCGAGCCGACCGGCTGCAGCTGGAACATGAAGTAGAATGTCGCCACCTCCAGCACCCGGATATAGGCCATGCCCAGCATCTCGGCGATGTGTTCCATGGCCGGGCGGGTGAGCCATCCCTCCTGCTCCTGCGCGCGCCAGAGCAGCGGGATCACCGCGCTGGCCTGACGGCCTTCGGGATACTTGGTGATCTGCGCCTCGGCCCAGGCCTGGTTGGCAGGCAGGAAGGCGAAGCTTTCGGGTTGGTCTTTGTGGAGGCGGCGGAGCATGTCTGATCGTCCTTCGGTCCGCGACCGGGCGCGGGCACCCGGATCGGTTCACTAACTGTGTTGCGCCCGCCTTAGCGGTCGATTTCCCCAAAGACGACATCCATCGTCCCGATGATCGCCGCCACGTCGGCCAGCTGGTGCCCGCGGGCGACATGGTCCATCGCCTGAAGATGCGGGTAGCCGGGCGCGCGCAGCTTGGCGCGGTAGGGTTTGTTGGATCCGTCCGACACCATGTAGACGCCGAACTCACCCTTGGGGGCCTCGACGGCGGCATAGACCTCACCGGCAGGCACGTGGAAACCTTCGGTGTACAGCTTGAAGTGGTGGATCAGGCTTTCCATCGAGGTCTTCATCTCGCCACGCTTGGGCGGGGTCATCTTGCCGCGCGCAAGGATGTCGCCCTGGCCCGAAGGCTCCCGCAGTTTGGCAGTGGCCTGCGTGATGATCCGCAGCGACTGGCGCATTTCTTCCATCCGCACCAGATAGCGGTCGTAGCAATCGCCGTTCTTGCCGGTCGGGATCAGGAAGTCGAACTCGTCGTAGCACTCATAAGGCTGCGCGCGGCGCAGATCCCAGGCCAGGCCCGACCCGCGCGCCATCACGCCGGAGAAGCCCCAATCCAACACCTCCTGCTCGGAGATGATGGCGATGTCGACGTTGCGCTGCTTGAAGATCCGGTTCTCGGTCAGCAACTCGTCGATGTCCGACAGGAACGAGGGATATTCCTCGCACCAGGCGTCGATATCGTCCAGCAGCTCGGGCGGCAGATCCTGATGCACGCCGCCGGGCCGGAAATAGGCCGCGTGCAGACGCGCGCCACAGGCCCGCTCGTAGAATTCCATCAGCTTTTCGCGATGCTCGAACCCCCAGAGCGGCGGCGTCAGCGCGCCTACATCCATCGCCTGCGTGGTGACGTTCAGGATATGGTTCAGGATGCGCCCGATCTCGCAATACAGCACCCGGATCAGCTGGGCGCGGCGTGGCACAACGGTACCGGTCAGCTTTTCGATGGCCATGCACCAAGCGTGTTCCTGGTTCATCGGCGCGACGTAGTCGAGACGGTCCAGATAGGGCAGGTTCTGGAGGTAGGTCCGGCTCTCCATCAGCTTTTCGGTGCCGCGATGCAGCAGGCCGATGTGCGGATCGCAGCGCTCCACGATCTCGCCGTCCAGCTCCAACACCAGGCGCAGCACGCCGTGCGCCGCCGGGTGTTGAGGCCCGAAGTTGATGTTGAAATTGCGGATCTTCTGCTCGCCCGTCAGGGCGTCTTCGTAACCGCGCGGGTTCAGGTCGCCGTCCATCATATCGGTCTCCTCAAACGTTCAAAGCCGATGCGCCCATCGTCCGGAACACCTTGGTCAACAATTTCCACTGTCCGTTCACCCGGAGGAACCCCAGATGATCCTCGTATCGACGCGGCGGCACGTCCACCCACAGATGCACACGCGCAATTTCGTCGCCTGACACGTCAATGCTCAGGATTTCAGCCGAGACGGCACCCGGAAACGGCTCCCGCCCCCGGACACGCTCCAGATAGGCGGGCAGGTCCCAGTGGTTCGCGCCGCCCGTCTCCGTCACCTCGGTCATGAAAAAGCGATCATGACAGATATCCTCGAGCACCTCGGGACGCGCGTAATAGACACCATCGCAATATCGCTCGGCCAGCGTGCGAACCGCGGCCTCAGCGGTGAGGACAGCCTCCATCACTTCGCTTCCCCCTTCTCATCCCCGGGCAGCACGTATTCCGCACCCTCCCACGGGGACATGAAATCGAACTGCCGGTATTCCTGCGTCAGGGACACCGGCTCATAGACGACGCGTTTCTGCACCTCGTCGTAGCGGACCTCGGTGTAGCCCGTCGTCGGGAAGTCCTTGCGCAGCGGATAGCCGCGAAAGCCGTAGTCCGTCAGGATGCGGCGAAGGTCCGGGTGGCCCGAAAACAGGATGCCGAACATGTCGAAGACTTCGCGCTCGAACCAATTGGCGGCCGGATAGACCGATACGATCGAGGGCACGATGTCTTCTTCGCGAACGTAGGTTTTCACCCGGATCCGCTGATTCAGATACATCGACAGGAAATGATAGACGACGCAGAAGCGGCGCTCATCCCCCGGATAGTCGATGGCGGTGATGTCCACGAGGGTCGAGAACCGGCACTGCTCGTCGGACTTCAGAAACTCCATCAGCGCGGGGATGTCCGACGCCACGGCCTCGACCGTCAGCTCGCCCAGGGTGATCCCGCTGGACCGGATCAGGTCGGGCTGCCGCAGTTCCAGATGCTGCGCGAGTTCGCTCAGTTGTTCGCTCATCGCAATGATCCTTCCTTTGCCGCGCGGGTCATCGCACCAGTGTCCCCGTCCGGCGAATTTTCCGCTGAAGTTGCAGGAGACCGTAAAGCAGCGCCTCTGCCGTCGGCGGACACCCCGGCACATAGAGATCGACCGGCACGATCCGGTCACACCCGCGCACGACGGAATAGCTGTAGTGATAATATCCGCCGCCATTGGCGCAGCTGCCCATGGACAAGACGTATCGTGGTTCCGGCATCTGGTCATAGACCTTGCGCAGGGCCGGGGCCATCTTGTTGGTCAGCGTACCTGCCACGATCATCAGGTCCGATTGACGCGGGGATGCGCGGGGGGCGGTGCCGAACCGTTCCATGTCATAACGCGGCATGGCGGTGTGCATCATCTCGACGGCGCAGCAGGCCAGACCAAAGGTCATCCAGTGCAGCGAGCCGGTGCGCGCCCAATTGATGATGTCCTCAGTCGAGGTCAGCAGGAAACCCTTGTCCTGCAACTCCTTGTTGAGAAGCTGCGTGGCGTGTTCCTTGTCGCCGCCTGCGGTGTTCAGTCCGGTCTGCACGCCCATGGCCTCGCTCCGTATCGGAAGGCGGGGCGCGCGCTGTCCGGCGTGCCCCATCGGACTGCGGTGTAGCCCGCGCCCCCATGGGGGTCAACACGGGCCCAGCGCCAAACAGGACGCAACCAGGGTCCTGCCGCGCCTTTGCGCAGGGTTCAGCCGCACTGACGAGAGACTATACAAAACCATAAATCCGGTTATATAGGAATCATGACAGATCATGCTGATTCCGCACGGGCGCTTGCCGCACTTGGTCACGAGGCCCGCCTGCACATCTTTCGCTTTCTGGTGCGGGCGGGACAGGGCGGCGCAACCGTGGGTCAGATCGCCGCACATCTCGATCTGCCTGCGTCCACGCTGGCGCATCATCTGCGCAGCCTGGTGACCGCCGGTCTGCTGACACAGGAACGCCAGGGACGAGAGGTCGTGACCCGCGTGGCCTTTGACCGGATGACGGCCCTGCTGGATTTCCTGACCGCCGAATGCTGCTCCGGCATCGCCGCGCCGCGCGATGTCGCCTGACATGCCACGGCAAGGCGCCGTTCTCAGGCCCTATATAACTACAAAACCAAGGATATAATTATGACAGATTTCCCCCTTACGCGCCCGCCCCTCTGGGCGCAGGTGACGCGGCACAAGGTCTGGTTCGCCATCTTTGGCATCTTCGCTCTCTTGCTGGTGGTGAACGCCACACAGGCGGGCCAAAGCCTCCGCTTCGTCCAGGAGGCGCTTTGGGGCACGGCCCCGTTCCTTCTGGCGTCGATCGGCATTGCGGCCTGGGCCAAGGCCACTGGAGCAGACGGTCAGATCGCCCGCGCCTTCGGAGGTGCCCCGCTTGTGGCAATCGCCATGGCGGCGCTTGCCGGAGCACTGTCGCCGTTTTGTTCCTGCGGAGTGATTCCATTGATCGCGGCGTTGCTGACGATGGGTGTGCCGCTGTCCGCAGTCATGGCGTTCTGGCTGGCGTCGCCCCTGATGGACCCGTCAATGTTCGCCTTGACCGTCGGCGTTCTGGGCCTGCCCTTTGCCCTGGCAAAGACCGGGACCGCCGTGGCCCTGGGCCTGTTCGGCGGCTACGTGACCCACGCGCTGATGGCGGCGCGCGCCCTGCCTGATCCCCTGCGGCCAGAGATCGGGAACGGGGGGTGCGGCGGCGCGGCAGCCCGGCAGACAAAGCCCATCGTCTGGCGGTTCTGGGACGACCCCGACCGCCGGTCGGCCTTTGCGGTCGAGGCGCGCAGCAGCCTTCTGTTCTTGCTGAAATGGCTGACGCTCGCGTTCCTGTTGGAAAGCTTGATGTTGGCCTTCGTGCCCGCCGAAACGATCACGACCCTGCTGGGCGGCACCGGCATCGGGCCCATCGCGCTGGCAACCGTCGTCGGCGTTCCTGCCTACCTTAACGGCTATGCGGCCCTGCCGTTGGTTGGGGGATTGATCGAACAGGGAATGCAGCCGGGTGCCGGGCTTGCGTTTCTGATCGCGGGCGGGGTCACATCCCTGCCAGCCGCAATCGCGGTCTGGGCCCTGGTCCGCCCCCGCGTCTTTGGCCTTTATATCGTGCTGTCGCTGACCGGGGCCTTTGCCGCCGGTCTTGCCTGGCAAGCCCTGGGCTGACGATCAACTGGGCGTTCGGTCCCGGACGGGACCGGACGTCATTCCCACTCCAGCGCGCCCTTTTTCCATTCGTAGGCGAACCCGACGGTCAGGACCGTCAGGAAAACCATCATCGACCAGAAGGCCGCATCGGTCAGGCCGGCAAAGCTGACCGCCCAGGGAAAGAGAAACGCGATTTCCAGATCGAAGATGATGAACAGGATCGCCACCAGATAGAACCGCACGTCGAATTTCATCCGCGCGTCGTCGAAGGCGTTGAACCCGCATTCGTAGGCAGACACCTTTTCCGGGTCCGGCGCGCGCACGGCGATGATGGCGGCAGCCAGGATCAGCACCAGGCCCAGGCCGATGGCCACGCCCAGAAAGATCAGGATCGGCAGGTATTCCATCAGCATGGGGGACATGTCGGCTCTCCGGTCTGGTCGGGTTCGGTCTTAGGCGCGGCGGCGCGGGGCGTCAACGGGCGGCAATGCGGTCACAGACGTTGCAGCCCCAGGAAGGTGGCCTTGATCCAGCCATCGGGACCAGCCCCGCCACGGCGAATGCGGCACCATGTCTCATCCACGGAACACAGGTCGATCACCCCGCCCGCACCAGGTTGCAACTGATCCACGACCTCTGTGTCGGTCCCCGGACCGGCGCGCAGGTTCACGATGCCATCGGTCACATTGCCCATCGGTTCCGTGACCGACAACAAAAGCGGCGGCTGCCAATCCCGTGCCGCTTCGCCCCCCGAGGCGCGCGCCACCGCCTCCAGCACGGATTGCGGCAAGGCACGCGCGGCCCCGTCGTCCGGCAAGGGGCTCACGGTGACATTGGGGGTCGAGACGGGGTCCAGCGAATCCCCACTTATCCGCATGAGCGGGACAACATCGGCATCGACCCAGCCGGTCACCCCTGCCGCCGTCACCTGGCACCACCTGCCCAAGGCGTCGCAGACCCCCAGGTCCGCCACCTCTCCGGGCAACAATCGTCCTACGATCAACCGGCCCGGCCCCGGCGCATCCTGCAATGGAATGGCACTGTCCGTCGGGTTCATCACCGGCTCGGCGCTCAGCTGAGCGGTCAACAGCACGGCACTCAGGGCCACAAGGAACGCGCGCATCTTCTAGCGCAACGCACGGAGCAAGGCGACCGACGGGTCGCCCGTCACCGGCATCCCCCGCCGTCCCTGAAACGCCTCGATGGCCGCGCGGCTTTTCGATCCGATCACGCCATCAGGCTCACCGACATCGAACCCCTGCGCCGCAAGCCCCCGTTGCAGGTCCTTGCGCTGTTCCAGCGTCAAACCGAACCGGTCCGGCCCGAACTGCTGCCGCAGCGGCCCGCCGCCCGCGATCCGATCGGCCAGATAACCGACGCCAAGGGCGTAGTTGTCGGAATTGTTGTACCGCTTGATGACGCGGAAATTCGGCCCGGTGCGGAACACCGGCCCGATGGCGTCGGTCGCAAGATTGCCGTTCGGGTCCTCGACCGCCCAGCTTGCCCCCCTCTGCCAGCCATTCCGCGACAGATACGCCGCGGTGGATGCCAGCGCATCGGACGGATCGTCCGACCAGATATCACGTCGACCGTCACCGGTGAAATCAACGGCAAAAGCCTCGTAGCTTGTGGGGATGAATTGCGTATGCCCCATCGCGCCGGCCCAGCTGCCGACCAGACGCATGGGCGTGGTGTCGCCCGACTGCAGGATCTTGAGCGCGGCGACCAGCTGAGCCTCGAAGAATCGCCCGCGCCGTCCATCAAAGGCCAGGGTCGAGGTCGAGGAAATCACCGGAATGTCCCCCCGCCGCGTCCCGTAATAGCTTTCCACCCCCCAGACGGCCGCAACGATCTGGGCAGGCACGCCATAGCGCGCCTCGATCGCCGCCAGCCGCGACCGCTGCTGTGCAAAGGCGGCGCGCCCGGCGCGCACGCGGGTCTCGTTGGCGACGATGGCCAGATAATCCTCGAACGAACGCTTGAATTCGGTCTGATTGCGGTCGCGGGTGACGACACCGGGCACGAACCCCTGCCCCCGGAACGCGGCCTCCAACACCTCGTCTCGGATGCCCTGCCCCGCGGCGCGACGCCTGAAGGCGTCGACCCAGGCCGACCAGCCCGGCGTGCTGCGCGGGATCAGATCCGGGTCGGTGGACCGCGCGGCGGGCCGCACGGAGGTGACGGGCTGCGCGCCGCCGCAACCGGCAAGCGGCAGCGACGCAAGGGAAAACGCGAACGCGCGACGGGTGAGCATGGCCTGTGATCCTTCTGCGAGGGTTGTCCCAGACCCTAGCCCAAGCCCCGCCACGAACAAGCGGTGAACCGCCCGCTGCGCGATCCTCCGCCCAACATCCCTACCGCAGCAGATACCCCTGCGGCCCGGTCGCCCGCGCCCCCTGCCGCTTTGGCGGACAGGTCAAAAAGAGCCTGGGGCCGCGCATCGGGCGTCTTTTCACCCTGCCGACAAATCCGCCGCCCCACCGCCGGAAAACCGGCAGAACGGCTGCGTCATCGCACCCAGCGCGGCTTGCGCTTCTCGAAGAAGGCCCCGACCCCCTCAGCCGCCTCCCCTCCCTGCCAGCGGGCGGCCAGCGCATCGACCGTGCGCGCGATTTCGGCCTGGTCGATCACCGGCCCCAGACTGCGCGCCAATGCCTTGGCGTCGGCCACGGCACCGGGCGCGCAGGACAGATAGGGGGTGACCTCCGCCTCGACCGCCGCGTCCAGCGCGTCGGGGGCCACGACGCGGGCAATCACACCCAGCTGCTGCGCCTCGGCGGCATCGAACCGGCGCGACGACATGAACACGCGGCGCGCCATCCCCTCTCCGATCCGTGCAATCACATAGGGACCGATGGTGGCCGGTATCAGACCCAGCCGCGTTTCCGTCAGGCCGAACAGCGCGCCCTCGACCCCGACCGTCACGTCGCAGACGCAGCACAGGCCGACGCCGCCACCAAAGGCCGCCCCCTGCACCCGCCCGATCAAAGGTTTCGGCAAGGTATTGAGCGCCTGGAGCATCCCCGCCAGACGCCGCCCTTCGGTCGCACGTCCATCGGCCGTGGCATCGAACTGCGCCCGCATCCAGCCAAGATCCCCGCCCGCACAGAACGACCGCCCCGCACCGGTCAGGATCACCACCCGACTGTCGTCGGTGCCCAGAACCCCGGCCACATCGGTCAGCTCGTCCATCATCTGCGCCGACAGGGCGTTGTGCACCTCCCCCCGGTTCATCGTCACGGTCACGACACCCCGGTCGTCCCGCGTCACCTGCAACGTCTCATAGCTCATCGCCCTGCCCTCATCTGTTGCGCCAGCACCCCGGCCTCCGCGACGATCCCCGCATCCAGTCCCGTCTCGTACCCGGCGGCGCAGACATGGGCCAGAACCGCTTCGGTCGCCACATTTCCCGCCGCGCCCGGGGCATAGGGGCACCCACCCAACCCGCCGACAGCGGCATCGAACACCCGCAGGCCCCGTGCCAGGGCCACGTCCACATTCGCAAGCGCCCGGCCCGAGGTGTCGTGAAAATGCCCGGCCAGGCACCCGGACTCCATCTCGTCCAGCACTGCGTCCAGCATGGCATCGACCGCTTCGGGTTGCCCGCGCCCGATGGTGTCCCCCAGGCTGACTTCGTAGCAGCCCAGGTCGCGCAACGCCGCCACCACCCGTGCCACGTCGGCCGGTGCGACCGCGCCGTCAAACGGGCAATCCGTCACGCAGGACACATAGCCCCGCACCGGCATCCCGTCGCCCCGCGCCGCGGCGACAACCGGCGCGAACCGCGCCAGGCTCTCGGCGATGGAGGCATTCAGATTGGCCCGCGAAAACCCCTCGGAGGCAGACGCGAAGATAGCCACCTCATCGGCCCTTGCCGCGCGCGCACCCTCATAGCCGCGCAGGTTGGGCGTCAATGCCGCATAGCGCGTGCCCGCCGCCCGCCTGATGCCTGCCAGAACCTCTGCTCCGTCGGCCATCTGCGGCACCCACTTGGGGCTGACGAAACTCGCCACCTCGATGCGCGCGAACCCGGCCCGCGACAGCAGATCCACCAGACCCACCTTTTCGACCGCCGGGATCATCCGCTTTTCATTCTGCAGACCGTCGCGCGGCCCGACTTCGAAAATCTCGACCCGCTCAGGCATCCGGCACCTCATAGAACTCCTGCGTATAGACCCCCACGCCGCCCTGCGACGCGGCCCAGGCAGGCCGCGCCTGGCATCGGTCCAGCCAGGCCGCCATCCGGGGCCGGGCCCCGATCCGATGAAACCGCCGGCCCATATCGACGGCCTGCGCGACCGCCACATCGGCGGCGGAAAACCCGGTCAACAACCAGTCGCCCGACAGGCGCGCCTCGATCGCGTCGAAACACTTTCCGATCCGCGCCGCCTCGATCTTCATCACCGTAGGCGAACGCATCCAGTCCTCGCGCAGGGCCACGTGCTGCTGCGTGCAGGCGGCAGCGTGCTGAGAGAGGGTTTCGGCAAAATGCACCCAGATCAGCCAAGCCGCACGCTCCGGGTCACCGGGGGGCCGCCCCAGCTGCCCGAACCGCTCGCAGAGCAGCTCGATCATCGCACCCGACTCCCAGATCGCCTGCCCGTCCAGTTCCAGCGCAGGCACCCGCCCGGCAGGGTTCAACGCAAGGAAATCTCGACCGCGCAGCGACTTGTCGAAGGGCCAGATGCGAACATCGACCGCAACGCCCAGTTCACGCAGCAACCAAAGCACCCGGTCCGACCGGCTCTGCGGCACGTGGTGGAGCGTGATGTCAGCCATGGTCCCTCTTTACTCTGCTTTGAAAATGTCCCGGGGGTGCGGGGGCTGGCCCCGCGCGGCCGAGGGTCAACCCTCGGCGGCCTCCTCCATCCGCACCAGCGCGGCACCGGCTTCTACCTGTGCCCCTGCGGCGACCAGCACCTCCGCCACGACCCCGTCGCGCGGTGCGCTCAGCGTGTGTTCCATCTTCATCGCTTCCAGGATGGCCAGCCGCGCCCCCGCAGCAACCTCGGCCCCTGCCTCGACAAAGACTGCCTTGACCAAGCCCGGCATCGGGGCCTCCACCACGCCCGAGGCCGCCCCCCCCGCCGCCGCGACGGCCAGCGGGTCCGGCACGTCGAAGGAATAGACGTTGCCCCAGAACACATGCACCGCGCCGGGTCCGTGGCCGATCTCGGCGGGCACAGGTTCGCCGTCGACCCGCCAGCCGCCGTCTCTGGTGATCTCGTGGCTGGCTTCGCCCACGTAGCTGCGGAAATGCCCCGGGCCCAGCGCCTCCACCCGCACCGTGATTTCCTCGTCGCCCCGCGTCAGTTTCTGCGTCCAGCCCAGCGGGGCCCACAGATGCACGCCCTCGCCGGTCTGGCCCCGGTTCAGCCCCAGAGCGCCCAATGCCGCCAGCGACCGCGCCTTGGTGCAGGGCACCGGGGCTGCGGACAACGTCACCATATCCCGGTCGATCAACCCGGTATCGACGTCGCCCCTGACGAAATCCGCCTGCCGCGACAGTTTGCGCAGGAACGAAAGGTTGGTGACCGTCCCGGCCACCTGCGTCCCGGCCAGCGCGCGTTCCAGTTGCAAAAGCGCCGTCGCGCGGGTCGGCCCATGCACGATGACCTTGGCGATCATCGGATCGTACCAGGGGGAAATGACATCACCGGGCCGCACCCCGGTGTCCGCGCGCGCGCCCTCAGGGAACCGCAGATGGGTCAGCGTGCCGGTCGCAGGCAGGAAGCCCGCCGCCGCATCCTCGGCGTAAAGCCGCGCCTCGAAGGCGTGGCCAGTGATCGACAGATCCTCCTGCCGCGCAGGCAGTGCCTCGCCCGACGCGACGCGCAGCTGCCATTCCACCAGATCGACGCCGGTGATCGCCTCGGTGACCGGATGTTCCACCTGCAGCCGCGTGTTCATTTCCATGAACCAGAACCCGTCGGGGCGCAGCCCGTCCGCGCCGTCGACGATGAATTCCACCGTGCCCGCGCCCGCATAACCGATCGCCTCGGCGGCCCGCACTCCGGCGGCCCCCATCGCGGCGCGCATGTCCTCGGTCATGCCGGGGGCGGGGGCCTCTTCGATGACCTTCTGGTGACGCCGTTGCAGCGAGCAGTCCCGCTCGAACAGATGCACGGCGCGGGTGCCGTCGCCGAAAACCTGCACCTCGATGTGGCGCGGCGTGGTGATCCATTTCTCGATCAGCACGTGGTCGTTGCCAAAGGCCTTGGCCGCCTCGGATCTTGCCGCGTCCAGCGCATCGGCGAACCCGTCCGCTGCTTCGACCTTTCGCATGCCCTTGCCGCCGCCGCCCGCGACGGCCTTGATCAGCACCGGATAGCCGATCTTGTCGGCCTCGCGGGCCAGATGCACGGCGTCCTGGTCGGCCCCCTGATATCCCGGCACGACCGGCACGCCCGCCTTGGCCATCAGGTCCTTGGCCGCGTCCTTCAGGCCCATCGCGCGGATCGCCTTGGCGGAGGGGCCGATGAACACCAGCCCCGCGGCTTCGACCGCATCAACGAAATCGGGGTTTTCCGACAGAAACCCATAGCCCGGATGGATCGCCTGCGCGCCCGTCTTCAGCGCGGCCGCGATGATGGCATCCCCGCGCAGGTAGCTGTCGGCCGGGGCCGCGCCGCCCAGACCGACGGCCTGATCGGCCATCTCGACATGCCGGGCGCGCGCATCCGCGTCCGAATGCACAGCCACGGTCCGCACCCCCAACCGACGGCAGGTGTCGATGACACGGCAGGCGATTTCGCCCCGGTTCGCAATCAGGATCTTGGTGAACATCAATCTATCCTCGCCTCGGGCCGCGCCCGATCCGTCAGTCCACGACCTGCGGTCGCCGTTCTGGTGTGACACACCATCCGCCCGGTCATGGCGCGTCCGCCGCATAATCCGCCACGACCCGGAACCGTTCGCACATCAGCTTCATGTCTTCGGACCAACCGCCGTTGCGTTCGAAGTACCGGCGATACCCGGATTGCCAGTGGGCCAGGTCGCGGAATTCGCCCTGGGCCGCGACGAATTCCGCGTCCATCTCGGACCAGCGCCGGGTCGTGACCTCGACCGTTTCGATCATCAGGGCGGGCGTGCCGTCCCAGTTCAGCGCGACATCGCGGCGGCCGACCTCTGGCCAGGCGTCGCCCTTGGCCCCATAGACCCGCGCCGCCTCGCAAGTGGCCGTCTTCTTGCCCGTTCGGATCAAGCCCAGGATCTCGGCGCAAAGTGCTTCGCTGTCACCGAACCGGAAGGTTTCGGCGTCGGGGTGGGCGTCGATGATCTGTTGCAGCGTCTGGGTCATCACATCCGGAACACGCCGAAGCGTGTCTCCTCGATTGGGGCATTGAGCGCGGCGCGCAGTGAAAGAGCCAGTATATCCCGTGACTTGCGCGGGTCGATGATGCCATCGTCCCATAGCCGCGCCGAGGCATAGAGCGGGTGCGACTGCCGCTCGAACATCTCTTCGGTGGGGCGCCTGAAGGCGGCTTCTTCTTCGGGCAGCCAGTCCTTTCCGGCGCGGTCCATCGCGTCGCGCTTGACCGTGGCCAGAACGCCTGCGGCCTGCGCGCCGCCCATCACCGAGATCCGCGAATTGGGCCAGGTCCAGAGGAACCGGGGCTGGTAAGCCCTTCCGGACATTCCATAATTTCCCGCGCCAAAGCTGCCTCCGACCAGCATCGTGACCTTCGGCACCGAGGTCGTCGCCACCGCCGTCACCATCTTGGCCCCGTGGCGCGCGATGCCCTCGTTCTCGTATTTGCGGCCCACCATGAAGCCGGTGATGTTCTGCAGGAACACCAGCGGGATGTTCCTTTGGGAACACAACTCTATGAAGTGAGCTCCCTTCTGCGCGGCCTCGGAAAACAGCACACCGTTGTTGGCCACGATGCCCACCTGCAGTCCGCAGACCTCGGCGAAACCGGTCACCAGTGTCTCGCCGAAGCGGGCCTTGAACTCATCGAAACGGGACCCGTCGACGAGGCGCATGATGACCTCGCGGATGTCGTAGGGGGTGCGCAGATCGGCGGGGACGACATCCAGCAGTTCATCGGGGTCGTAGGCCGGATTTTCGAAACTGTACGTTTTGGGGGAAACCCCGCCGGCGTCTTTCACGTTTTGTACAGCCCGCCGCGCCAGGGCCAGCGCATGGGCGTCGTCCTCGGCCAGATAGTCCGCGACCCCCGACAGGCGGGTGTGCACGTCGCCGCCGCCCAGATCCTCGGCGGTCACGACTTCGCCCGTGGCGGCCTTTACCAGGGGCGGCCCGGCGAGGAAGATCGTGCCCTGTTCGCGCACGATGATCGACACGTCGGACATGGCGGGCACATAGGCCCCGCCCGCCGTGCAAGACCCCATGACCACGGCGATCTGGGCGATGCCCTTGGCGGACATCCGGGCCTGATTGTAGAAGATGCGCCCGAAGTGGTCGCGGTCCGGAAAGACCTCGTCCTGGTTGGGCAGGTTGGCCCCGCCCGAATCGACCAGGTAGACGCAGGGCAGGCGACATTCCTCGGCGATTTCCTGGGCGCGCAGGTGTTTCTTGACGGTGATCGGATAGTAGGTGCCGCCCTTTACCGTGGCATCGTTGCAGACCACCATGACCTGGCGGCCATGCACCAAGCCCACGCCTGCGATGGCACCGCCGCCGGGGGCCGCGCCGTCATACATGCCATGCCCCGCAAAGGTCCCGACCTCCAGGAAAGGCGAGCCGGGGTCCAGCAGCCCCGCGACCCGGTCGCACGGCAGCATCTTGCCGCGTGACAGGTGACGCGCGCGGCTGGTCTCGCCGCCGCCCGCCTGCGCGGTGATCGCGGCCTGTCGGATTTCGTCCAGGGCCGCCAGATGGGCGGCGCGGTTCGCGCGGGCCTGATCGGACCCGGTGACAAGCCCGGAGGTGAGTTTCATGCTGTGGCCTCC
Organism: Jannaschia sp. M317; assembly: GCF_025141175.1. Classification (NCBI taxonomy): domain Bacteria; kingdom Pseudomonadati; phylum Pseudomonadota; class Alphaproteobacteria; order Rhodobacterales; family Roseobacteraceae; genus Jannaschia; species Jannaschia sp. M317. The sequence goes on from NZ_CP081155.1 coordinate 91,900, forward strand.
TGCGGCACGCGAGGGGTGGGGGTGGGGGTCACTCTGTCGGCTCCGGCGGATTGTCGGCTTGCCGCGCGGCGAGGATATCCAGAAGCGCGCCCGAGGCGGTCGTGGCCCAGTCGCGCCAGATCGCGTTCGTCAGGCAATCGACCGGATCGGCCGGCCCCGGCACCACGCCCGCACATCCATCGGTCAGCGCCTTGATGCGGGGGGCGGCGTCATCGGGGTGTCCCGCAACGGCATGGGCCCGGATCAGGGCCTGCGTCCAGAACTCCCGGTCCTGTCGGGCACAAATGCTGCGCGCAGGGCGGAACAGGTATTCATTCGCACTGCAGGAAGCGGTGACCGGCGCGCGGGCCATGGCACAAAGAAACGGGATACGGTCGCGCAGCGCCTGCTCCGAGACGCCTTTGCCCGCCGCCTCGCCGACGCAGGTCAAAAGGGCGCGGATCTGCGCATCCTCCGGGATCGTCTGCGCAGGCACCGGAATGGCAGACAGAGCCAGCAAAAGCACGGGAAGAAGGGTCGAGGCCGAAAGGCCCGCCACGCCGGTCCGGGCAAGGCAGTGCCGCTGCGCTGCGGTGGCGGGCACCGCAGCGCAGCGGCGCGCGCGGGCCTTGGGGGACGGGATCATCACATGCCCTCCGTCAGGCCACGCAGGCGGATCACGCGGTCCGCCGTCATCTCGGACATGCAGGCCGAATGGATGATATGGCGCATGGACCCCGAGCCCCAGATCGCATGATCCAGCCCGCATTCGGCATCGCGAAAGGCGATCCAGGCACGTTGGGCGGCCAGCAGGCTGGCGGCCCGCGCCGAGAACTGATCGCCGAAAAACTTCGCGTCCTCGGCATCCTCAGCTTCGGCCCAGGCCCGATGGGCCGGCCAGTCGGCGTTCAGCAGATCGTCCCAAAGGCCGGTTTCCATCGCGTTGCACTCCGTCATGCCAAGCGTCGTATGCCCGCCTTCGGTGGTGTCCATGCACAGACGGGCGGCCAGGCCCTTGCACTGCGCCAGGTCCTGCGCCGCATCGGCCGCGGCAACGCAGGCATCGAACTGGGCCTGCCAGCGCGGGGGGGCGGGCACCTCGGCCGCCGCCGGGGCCGCGCACAGGACGAGGCAGCACAGCGCGCGCATCATCCGCCCGATCCTGCCAGAATTTCGTCGAGCCGCAGGGCCTGCGCGCCGGTCAGCGCGGCGTGACACTCGGTCTCGGCAATGCCTGCGCCCGACCCGCCGCCCCAGGTGCTTGCGACAAAGGCGCATTGCTCGTCCCGCCAGCTGATCCAGGCGCGCTGAGCGGTGCGCAGCGCCGGCAAGCTGCGCGGCGCGGCGGAACCGACGTCGTCCAACTCCGCATCGCGCGCCTTGAAGAGGACGATGAGCGCCCTGTAGATCCGGTTCAGCTCCGCATCCCAGAAACGGCGCTCGGCCTCGTGGCAGTTGCCGATGCCGATCTGGCTGCCGCCATAGTCCCCCGCCATGCAGGCCGCAGCCGCAGAGCCGATGCAATCGGCCCCTGCGCCATAGCACGCCTGTGCCCGCACGGGGTCGAAGGGGACCTTGACCTGCGCGGCGGCAGGCCCGGCGCAGGTCAGGGCCGCCGCAAGGATCAGTCCTGCAACTCGCGCTTCACCTCGGCCAGTTCCCGGTCGAGAAAGAACGAAATCAGAGACCGGATCACCACCAGCAGCCCCAGGAACACCAGGTCCGCCATGGCCAGGCTCAGCGCCGTGTGGATGATGTCCGACACGATCAACAGCTCCAGCCCCGCCAGGATGTAGCGGCCCAGTTCGACCCGTTCGCGGTTGACACCCTTGACCCGCTGGGTCGGGCTCCGACTGACTTCGGCCCGCGTGAACCCGGCGATGAACCGCAACCCGCCGATCAGCAGGATCAGACAGGCAAAGATGTCGATCCCCGCGGCGGCGTATTCCAGCCCATGCACCAGCCAGTCGACCTGCCCATGCAGGACCGAATCCTCGCGCACATAGTCCAGAAAACGGGTGTTTTCCGTCTCGGTCGTCGCTGCCATGGGTCACCTCCGTCGATTGTGTCGACAGGGAAACGCGCGAGGGCGGCAAAGGGGGGCAGGAACGGGTCATCAAGATCTCCGACGATGGCGAAGCGGGCCGAACGGGCCGGCGGCAGGGGAGGACTGTGGCACGACGGCCCGCCCCCGGCCTAGTCCCGCGTGCCCTCAGGCCATGGCTCCCATCAGCTCTCGCCCGATCAGCATGCGGCGGATTTCAGAGGTGCCGGCGCCGATTTCCATCAGCTTGGCGTCGCGAAAGATCCGGCTGACGGGGGTGTCGTTCATGAAACCCGACCCGCCCATGGCCTGCACCGCCTGGTGCGCGACCTTCATCGCCTCTTCGGAGGCATAGAGAACGCAGGCCGCCGCGTCCTGACGCGTCACCTGCCCCCGGTCGCAGGCCTTGGCCACCTCGTAGACGTAGGCACGGGCCGAATTCATCGCCGTATACATGTCCGCGATCTTGCCCTGCATCAGCTGGAAGGACCCGATGGGTTTGCCGAACTGCTTGCGCTCGGCCAAGTAGGGCATGACCTCGTCGAGACAGGCGGCCATGATGCCGGTGCCGATGCCCGACAGGACCACGCGTTCATAGTCGAGACCGGACATCAGGACACGCACGCCGCCGCCTTCCTCGCCCAGGATGTTGTCGAAAGGGACCTCGACGTCCTCGAAGATCAGCTCGGCGGTGTTGGACCCGCGCATCCCCAGCTTGTCGAAATGCGGCGAGGTCGAAAAGCCGGTCATCGACTTCTCGATCAGGAAGGCGGTGATGCCCTTGGTTCCGGCATCGGGGTCGGTCTTGGCGTAGACCACCAGCGTCTCGGCGTCCGGGCCGTTGGTGATCCAGTATTTCGTGCCGTTCAGGATGAACCGGTCGTTGCGCTTTTCCGCGCGCAGTTTCATCGACACGACGTCGGATCCGGCCCCCGCCTCGGACATGGCCAGCGCGCCCACATGTTCGCCGGAGACGAGGCCGGGCAGGTATCTCGCCTTCTGCTCGGGCGTGCCGTTCAACGCGATCTGATTGACGCACAGATTGGAATGCGCCCCGTAGGACAGCGACACGGAGGCGGAGGCGCGGGCGATTTCCTCGACCGCGATGACATGGGCAAGGTAGCCCATCCCCGCACCGCCATCGGCCTCGGGGACCGTTATGCCCAGCAGGCCCAGCTCACCCATCTCGGTCCAGAGACCGGCGGGAAAGGCGTTGGTGCTGTCGACCTCGGCGGCCTGCGGCTTGACCCGGTCCTGCGCCCAGCGGTGCACCATTTCGCGCAGGGCGTTCACGTCCTCGCCCAGATCGAACTGCATGGTGGCGTTGAACATCGATTCCCTCCCCGGAATTGAACGCTTGTTCTATTATCTACACCGCGCCCCCTGCCCTGTCCAGTCTTGGCACGCGCAGCTGGCCGCCCGATTGCGCCTGCCGCGACGGTCTGAAACCATGTCCCCGAACAGCCCCGGAACGGAGAGATGCGATGAAGGACCACCAAGGCGGCTGCCTCTGCGGGGCCCTTCGGTTCGCGACGCGGGGGGCACCCGAGTGGGTCACGATCTGCCATTGCCATTTCTGCCAGCGGACCACGGGCGCGGCTTACGCCGTGCTGCCGATCTTTGCGCGATCTGCGCTGTCTGTGTCGGGCACCCGCCCGGTGGTGCATACAGCAACGTCCCAAGGGTCGGGCAAGCAGATCCACATCAGGTTCTGCAAGGAGTGCGGCACGAAGATCTCGGTCGGGTTCGAACGCGCCCCCGATTTCGTCGGCATCTATGCCGGGGCCTTCGATGCCCCGAACTGGTTCGAGATTTCGGCCCGGACCACGCGGCACATCTTCGTTGCCTCCGCCCGCCGCGGAACTGTCATTCCGGCCGGGATTCCCACCTATCGGGAACACGTGCGCGACGCCGACGGGGCACCGGTGCCGCCCCATGTCTTTGACCTGCCCCACACGATCGAGGCCTAGGACGACCGCCCCTGTAACTCTGCGGAACGCGGGACCGGCCCTGCGGGGCGGCAAAGGTCCCTCGATGCGTCTGGCCCGGCCCGTCAGGTTTGCCTTACTTGACCTGCCGCCCGCCAGCGCCCAGCCTGCGCGCGACCAGACCGGAGACGCCCATGCGCTACTACGTCGCCTTCTATCGGGGCAAAGGCACAATTGCCGACAGGATCACGCGCATGGCGACGCGGTCCCCGTTCTCTCACTGCGAACTGATCCGCACCGAGGTGACGCCCCAGCGTGGCGACACGGTCACCTGCATCTCCTCCTCCGGGCGCGATGGCGGGGTGCGCGTCAAGGAAATCACCCTGGAGGACCCGAAGTGGGACATCTATGCGGTGCCCTGGGCGCGTCAGGACGCCTGGGACCGGGCCGAGGCGCAGTTGGGCAAACCCTATGAACTGTGGACGATGATCATCTCGCAGTTGTTCAACTTCCGCCGTCATTCGCGCGCGAAATGGTATTGCTCGGAATTGGTGGCCTATGCGCTGGGCCTGTCGATGCCGCACGCGAAATCCCCCGGCGATCTGCTGCGTGCGATCCACGATCACCGGGGCACCTGGCGGCTGGCTCTGGCCATGGCAGCGGCGGAGCGGGGCGTGCCCCCGCAAGACAACGACGAAGAAGACCTGGGGGCGGCGACCTAGGACAAAAGTCCCTCGGCCACAGCCAGACGCATCATCCGGACGGCCCGGATGGCACGGGCCCGCCGGGTGTCTGCGTCGGGCATATCCGCCTGCCCGATGACGCGCCTGATCTGAAGATCCCCGATCAGAAGATCCAGGAACAGGGCCGTCGCGGCAGCCGCATCGACCTGAGCAGGCCCGGATCGGCGCAGGACCTGGGCGATCAGACGGCCCAGCATCGGGGCCACCGTGTCCCGCCCGCCCTGCGCGATCAACGCGCCCAGCGCGCCGGTCGGATCAGCCGCCGCCGCACGGTTCAGCGCCACCGCCCTTTGCCCCGCGACCAGCCCCAACAAAAGCGCCCCGACATCGACGAGGATGGCATCGGCAGGATCCTCTGACCCGGCGATGGCTTGTGCGAGATGGTCGGTGACCTCCTGGGCATTGCGCTGCACGAGGGCCCGGAACAGGCCCTGTTTGTCGCCATACCAATTGTAGAGCGTTTCGTTCGAGGCCCGCGCCCGTCGGGCGACGGCAAGCATCGAGGTTCCGGCATAGCCCTTGGCCTCGATCACCTCATAGGCCGCCTGTTCTATCTGGGCCTCACGCGCCTTGCGGCGGGTATCCTTCATGTCGATCTCCCTCTTGACCAAAACCGTAACAGTGATTACGGATCACCACAAACGTACACTAAATTACGGAAACGAGGATACCATGCCCCAGACCACATTCGCCCGCACCGCACTGACCGCGCTGATCATCTTGCAGGGTGTCATGCTGACCGCGCTCTATGCCGGTGTGCCGCCGCATCCGCCGGAGGCCACGCCCCTGTTCGGGATGGCCCCGTATCTGGGCGCGTCCATCGCCATTGCCGTCGGCGCGCTGATGCAGGGACCGCTGGCCACGCGCACGGGGCGCGTCCTGACCGCCATCGCGGCGCTGGCGGCGCTGGTCTCCTATGGGCCGCACAAGTATCTGGACGCCGCGATCGGGGGCATCTGGCCATCGGTCGTCGTCGGTCAGCTGGCGGCTTTTGCGCTGCTGGCCCTGTTGGTGAAGACGCGCGCAGCCACCGCCTGAGCGGATCACCCCAGGTGCTGCGCCGCCTCTTCGGTCACGATCCGTGCGATCAGGGCGCAGTCATCGGCATCGAAGGTCAACGGCACGCGCAGGTCGATCAGACGGCAGAGGATCGCATCGGTGCGGGGCAAATCATGGGGTGCGACATAGTCCCAGTGCCGGTGCGCCGAGGTGAACCCCACAGGTCGGTCGCCGCCGAACCACTTCCATTCCACGCCACGCGCGGCACAGCCCGCGACGAAATCCGGCACTGCCCGCGCATCGTCGACCAGCAACTGGATCGAGGAGCCGACATAGGCCTCCGCCTGCGGGCGGGGAATGGTCCGCAGACCCGGCGCGCCGCCGAAGCCATCCTCCAACGCACGATACAGGGCATTCCACCGCGCCACCTGCTGCGGCAGGTCGCGGATTTGCGGGCGCAGGATCGCGGCGCGCAGTTCGTCCATGCGGCCCGAGACATTCGGCATCAGACCCTTGTGACGGGCAAAGACGTCTTCGCCGGGGGCGGTGCCGTTGCGGGCATACAGCATGTAGCTGCCCGACAGCAGGATCATCCGCGCGGCCAGATCCGCATCGTCGGTGACGATCAGCCCGCCCTCGCCCGCGTTGACGTGCTTGTAGGTCTGGCAGGAATAGCAGCCGATCTTGCCCCAGCGCCCGGATGGGTGCCCGTCCCAGGCAGCCCCCATCGTATGGGCGCAATCCTCGACCACGGCGATGCCATGGGCGTCGCAGATGGCCATCAACGCGGGCATGTCGACGATGTGCCCGCGCATGTGGCTGAGCATCAGAACGCGGGCCTGACCGGCCTTGGCCTCCAGGTCCGCAAGGTCGAGCACCAGATCCTCGGTCACCTCGACCAGCACCGGACGGGCGCCAACGGCGGCGATGGCACCGGGCACAGGCGCCAGCGTGAAGGCATTGGTCAGGACCGCATCGCCCGAACCCACGCCCAGGGCGCGCAGCGCGCAGCCCATGGCATAGCCCCCCGACGCCACGGCCAGCGCATGGGCGGCCCCGGTCTGGGCGGCGAACGCCACCTCCAGCGCCGCCACCTCGCTGGGGTCGGCCCCATAGCGGTGCAGCGCACCGGAGCGCAGGACGCGGGTCGCGGCCTCGATCGCCTCTTCGGGGATGGGCTCCTGCCGAATGAAGGATTTGGTGAAACGGTCCATGGCCCCTCCGACGACATGCTGCGCGGCAGAGCATGGGGGACGGTCGCGGCGAAATGCAAGCGCTTACGTCAGCCGGCTAACCGCGGACCGGCACCACCGACGTCGCAGTCAAGACGGCACCTCTGACCGGATCGTCGTGCCAGCCGCCCCGCAGGGCCCAGTCGCGGGGGCGTGCGTTCGGCCAAGGCTGAGGCACGGTATGATTTCTGAGGGGGGGGCGACACGTCACACGATAATCCGGCGGTTCCGCGGCCTGCCCGACCAGACGCGGCGCGTTGTCCGCCTGCGGCAGAGCGCCGACGCGATGTCGTGCAGGCCAGGGCCATCTGCGCCCGTGGATGGGACAGCCCCGGCAATCCAGTGCACCGGTCAGGGCCATCACGCATGCCCCCGCCCGAGGCGTCCCGCCAAGGGTCGGCATGCCCGTCGCTGAGCAGAAACGGCGCAGTGCGCCCGACCGCTGACCGGGCGAATGGCGCACAACGGGCCCTGTCGAAACCGATTGTTTCGGTCACCGTCGTTGATCCCGGACCCACCTTGCCGCCATAGTCATCACAACGGTGGGGGCCGTAATGACAGGACGCATGCGTCATGACTGCCTACCAGCGGCTCCCCCCTGCTTCTTTCCGCCCCGCGCTCGACCCCGAGGCCGACGGCCTGACGCTGCGCGCGCCCGACACGCGACCGATGGCCGCTTACGACCTGGCCTGGATCGACAGCCGGGGACAGGCCACCTGGGACAGCCGCCGCCTGCCAGACACGCCGGAAATCGCCGGGGCCGTCAGCTGCATCGCGCGCGGATCCATGCTGCGCGGCACACGGGGGCCGGTGGCGATCGAGGATCTGCTGCCCGGAGACCGGATCGCCACCGCCTGCGGTGGCATGGCGCAGATCGACTGGATCGGCTCGCGCAGCTACCGCGCGATGGCCGAAGACGTTCAATTCTATCGCGTCGCCGCCCGCGCCTTTGGCGGGGCCGGCCCGAAAACCGACATCGTCCTGGGGGCGCATGCCCAGATCCTGATCGACAGCGCACAGTGCATGCCCCTGGTCGGATCGCGACAGGCCTTTGCGCCGATTGCGGCGTTTGAGGACGGCATGACCGTTGCAGCCATCGCGCCTCCGGGTGAGGTGACCGTGTATGGCCTGGCCTGCGCCGGGCAAGAGGCGGTCGTGGTCGACGGCCTGCCGGTGGAAACCTACCACCCGGCACGCACCACGACGCGCAGCCTGAACCGCGTAGTGCTGTCGGACATTGCCAAGCTGTTCCCGCACCTGGGCGCCGGCGCAGGGTTTGGTGCGCCCCGCGTGCCCTACCTGAGCATGTCCGAGGCACAGGGCCTGTCCATCAACGGCCACTGACGCGGGTACGCGCCCTGGCCCATGGACCTTGCGCGCCGATGTTGTAGGTACACCGCAACATCGCAACGTCCGAGGCCGCCCCATGCAGATCATCCACGCCCTGTCAGAGGTTTCTGCGCGCTATGACGCGCTCTTTGTCGATCTCTGGGGCTGCGTGCACGACGGTGTGCGGGTCTATCCCGGCGCGAACGAGGCGCTGGCCGCCTACCGCGCGACCGGCGGCAAGGTCATCTTTGTGACCAACTCGCCCCGCCCCCGCGCAGGCGTGGCGGTGCAGCTGGAACAATTCGGGGTCGCCAAGGACGCGTATGACGATATCGCCACGTCGGGCGATTCGGCGCGGGTGGCCATGTACCGTGGCGCGGTGGGCACCAAGATCTGGCACCTTGGACCAGACCAAGACGCGGGCTTTTTCGAACCGCCGGCCGTTCTGGACGATCCGCTGCCGATCCAGCGGGTCCCGCTGGACCAGGCCGAAGGGATCGTCTGCACCGGCCCGCTGGACCCGCTGGCCGACCCAGCGGTCATGCGCCCCGAGTTCCTGGCCGCCAAGACGCGAGGCCTGAAACTGCTTTGCGCCAACCCCGACATCGTCGTCGACCGTGGCGGCGTGCGGGAATGGTGCGCGGGCGCTTTGGCGGGTCTTTATGCGGATATGGGCGGCGAGAGCCTGTACTTCGGCAAGCCGCACCCCCCGATCTACGACCTGGCGCGGCGGCGGCTGGCCAAGCTGGCCGACGTGTCCGACAGCGCGATCCTGGCCATCGGGGATGGCCCAGTGACGGACGCCGCCGGGGCGATGGGCGAGGATCTGGACCTGCTGTTCATTTCCGGCGGACTGGGTGCCGAGGAAACGGCAACGCCGCCGCTGGGCAACCCCGACCCGGCAAAATTGCAGGCCTATCTGGCCGAGACAGGGGTGGTTCCGACTTATACCATCGGATCGTTGCGGTAATTTTATCACCCCGGGGTTCCATCTGGGGACTTTTTATTACCATACGACTTGCCGCAATGCGGCATTGGTGCTATCTGGCGGCAGGAGCAGACCTTTGAAAAGGTCTGCGTCAAATCCTTGCAAGGATTTGAGACCCGCATCGAAAGGGACGCGCCATGTTGGACAATATGCACCGGGGCACGATCTGTATCGAGGACATCGAAATCGGCATGTCCCGGTCCCTGCGCAAGGTCGTGACCGACCGCGATATCGAAATGTTCGCAGAGATCTCGACCGACCGGAACCCTGTGCATCTGGATGACGACTACGCCCGCGACACCATCTTCGAGGGCCGCATCGCCCACGGCATGCTGACCGCGGGTCTGATCTCGGCGGTGATCGGCGAACAGCTGCCGGGCCACGGCACCGTCTACCTGGGGCAGTCGCTGAAATTCCTGGCCCCCGTGCGCCCCGGCGACATGGTCGAGGCCGTCGTGACCGTCATCGATATGGATATCGCCAAGCGCAAGGTGACGATGGAAACCCATTGCGCCATCGACGGCAAGAAGGTCCTGAAGGGCGAGGCCGTGGTGCTGGCGCCATCGCGCAAGTTCGACTGACCCGCCCGCCGCCGTCGCCGCGATTGCATATTTGAGAAACAAGGAAAGCGGGGCGCTTGCGCCCCCTGCTGCGGCGGGCTAGCCCCTGCCGCATGCGGATATTTCGCCACCATATGGGCCTGCCCCAGGACGCGCGCGGGGCCGCCGCCGCCATCGGTAACTTCGACGGGGTGCACCGGGGCCATCAACATGTGATCGACCTGGCCCGCGGCAGCGCGCCGCTGGCGGTCGTCACCTTTGAGCCGCACCCGCGCGAGGTGTTTGCCCCCGACGCCCCGCCCTTTCGGCTGATGTCGCCCGAGGCGCGCGCCCGACGGCTGGAGAAGCTGGGTGTTGATCTGCTGTTCGAACTGCCCTTCCCGGAGATTGCGCCACTCAGCGCAGAGGCCTTCATGGCCGATGTTCTGGCAGACAGCCTGGGCCTGACGCAGGTGGTCGTCGGGACGGACTTCCGATTTGGCAAGGGCCGGGCGGGGGATCTGTCGACCCTGACGGAGGGCGGCGCGCGGCTGGGGTTCAGGGTCACGCCCGCGCCTCTTCTGGGGTCCGCAGCGCCGGTGTCCTCTACCGCGATCCGCCGGGCGCTCAGCGCGGGCAATCCGCGCGAGGCGGCGGGGATGCTGGGGCATTGGCACCGGATCGACGGGCCAGTCCAGCATGGCGAAAAACGTGGCCGGACGCTGGGCTATCCCACGGCGAACATGGGTCTGTCCGGGCTGCACCTGCCGAAACTGGGGGTTTATGCCGTCCTCGTGGATGTGGCCGATGGCCCCCACGCAGGCAGCTACCACGGCGTCGCCTCGCTGGGCGTGCGCCCGATGTTCGGAGGGAACACCCCCAACCTGGAGACGTTTCTGTTCGATTTCGAAGGCGACCTTTATGGCACGACCCTGTCCGTCGGGCTGGTTGAATTCCTGCGGCCCGAGATGACCTTTGACGGCCTTGGCCCGCTGATTGCCCAGATGGACGCCGACAGCGCCCGCGCCCGCGCGATACTGGCCGATGTCTGAAGACCCGATCGACCGCACCGGCCTGCGCCCCCGGTTCTGGGAACGCGGCCTGGACCGGCTAAGCCAGCCGGAGTGGGAGGCGCTCTGCGATGGGTGCGGCAAATGCTGTCTCAACAAGCTGGAGGACGAGGACACCGGCGAGGTCGCCCTGACCCGCATCGCCTGTCGTCTGTTCGACGATTCCACCTGCCGCTGCGCGAACTACGCCGACCGGCTGTCATTCGTGCCCGAATGCGTGGTTCTGTCGCCCAGGACCCTGCCAGATGTCGTCTATTTCTTCCCCGAGACCTGCGCCTATCGCCGCCTGCACGAGGGTCGCGATCTGCCCGCATGGCACCCTCTGCTGACCGGCGACCCGATGTCGCCGCATCTGGCCGGCGCCTCCTTGATGGACGAAACCCTGTCGGAGGCCGAAATCGGCGAGGCGGATTGGGAGGATTTCGTGATCGAAGAGCCGACCGGAGGGGCCTGAGCCGATGAATCTGAACTTTGCATCCGACAACACCGGACCCATGGCGCAGCCGGTGCTGGACGCCATCGTGACGGCCAATGCAGGCGCGGCCATGCCCTATGGCAACGATATCTGGATGCCGCAGGTCCGCGACCGGATCCGGGCGCTGTTCGCCTGGCCCGGGGCAGAGGTTCTGCTGGTCACCAGTGGCACGGCGGCGAACGCGCTGGCCCTGTCGGCCCTGGTCCCGCCCTATGGTGCTATCTTTGCCCACAAGACCGCCCATATCGAAGTCGACGAATGCGGCGCGCCAGAGTTCTTTACCGGCGGCGCAAAGCTGATCCTGATCGAGGGGGCCGATGGACGCATGGACCCCTTGGCCCTGACCAAGGCCATCGCCCGGCTGGGCACCGGCAACGTCCACGGCGTGCAGCCCGGTGCGCTGAGCCTGACCAACGTGACCGAGGCCGGAACGCTCTATTCCCTGGCCCAGATGGCAGAGCTGACAGGCGCGGCGCGGGCGGCGGGGCTGCCCAGCCATCTGGATGGTGCGCGCTTTGCCAATGCCTGTGCGGCGCTTGGATGTACGGCGGCAGAGATGGCGGCGGGTTTTGACATCGTCAGCTTCGGCGGCACCAAGAACGGCTGCATGGGGGTGGAGGCCGTGGTGCTGCGCGACCCGGCCCGCGCCTGGGAGCTGGCGCTGCGGCGCAAGCGCGCGGGCCACCTGTGGTCAAAGCACCGGTTCCTGTCGGCGCAGATGCTGGCCTACCTGCAAGACGAGCTCTGGCTGGAAACCGCGCGCGCCGCCAATGCGGCGGGACAGCGTCTGGCGCGGGGCCTGCGCGCGATGGGAGCGGAGATCGTGCACCCGCCCGAGGCCAACATGATCTTTGCCCGTTTCGACCGCGCCACCCACGACCGGGCCCGCGCGCAGGCGCAGTACGGGCTGGAGGACGACGCCGACCGGCCGCTTTGCCGGATGGTCTGTGATTTCACCAAGACCGATGCCGAGGTGGACAGGCTGCTGACGCTGCTGTCCTGATCTTCTCTGCTTCGGAAGTATCCCCGCCGGAGGCACCGACCAACGCCCGGACCGCTGGGGGCGCGGCGGTGCGCAAAGGCAGGCAACGGGGATCAAAGTCTAATATTAGACTTTGACCGGCCCGCACGACGCGGGCGCGATCACTTCGCTTCGAGCGCGTCCAGACGGGCCTTGAGCGTCTCGTTCTCTTCGCGGGCCTTCTGGGCCATTGCCCGGACGGCGTCGAATTCCTCGCGGGTGACGAAATCGCGGTCGGCCATCCAACGGTCGAGCATCGACTTCATCGCCGTCTCGGCCTCTTCGCGCGCGCCCTGGGCCACGCCCATCGCGTTGGTCATCAGCTGGCTGATATCGTCCATGATGCGGTTGCGAGTCTGCATTGTATCTCTCCTGCGGCGTTCCCCCTCCATATGGGCGCGACGCCCGCGACTGCAAGGTGATCGCGGGTGCGGTTGACCGGCTCGGGCGGGCGGGGCAAAGCGGGGGCATGCATTATGCCATCCCCTTTCCGGACATCTCGCCCGACGTCTTCTCGCTGGACCTTGGCGTCTTTGTCTTCACGCTGCGCTGGTATGCGCTGGCCTATATCGCGGGGATCGTCGGCGGCTGGGCGATGGGTCGTTGGTTGATTGGCCGCCCCGCGCTCTGGCCCGGTGGGCGCGCGCCGATGACCCGCGCGCAGCTGGAGGACGTGATGACCTGGGCCGTGCTGGGCATCATCCTGGGCGGTCGGCTGGGGTATGTCCTGTTCTACCAGCCGGAGGTCTATCTGGCGGAGCCGATGCGCATCCTGGCCGTCTGGGAGGGCGGGATGTCCTTTCACGGGGGGGCCTTGGGCACGGCCATCGCGGTGGGCATCTATGCGCTGCGCCAAAAGATCCCCTTGTGGTCGATGCTGGATCTGGCCTCTGTCGTCGCGCCGCTGGGCCTGGGGCTGGGACGGCTGGCGAACTTCGTGAATGCCGAGTTGTGGGGCCGGCCGACGGAGCTGCCCTGGGGCGTGATCTTTCCCGGCCCCGCGGCGCAGGCCTGCGCCAATGTCGGCGAATTTTGCGCCCGGCATCCCAGCCAGCTGTATCAGGCCACGCTGGAGGGGGCCGTGTTGCTGATCCTCTTGTGGATCGTGGCGTTGCGGGGGGGACTGCGACGGGGTGGCCTGATCCTGGGGATTTTCGTTGCGGGCTATGGGGTGGCGCGCACCTTCGTCGAAACCTTCCGCCAGGCCGACGCGCAATACATCACGCCGGACAATCCGCTAGGCCATGTGCTGGGCGGGGCCGAGGTCGGGTTGACCATGGGACAGGTTCTGTCGCTGCCCATGGTGGCCGTCGGGCTGGTCCTGATCCTGATCGCCCGCCGTCGCAACGCATGAGCCTGCGCGACCTTCTGCTGACGCGGATTCGCGCCACCGGCCCGATCACCGTCGCCGATTACATGGCCGACTGCCTGCTGCATCCGACGCTGGGCTATTACACCACGCGCGATCCTTTGGGGGCGGCGGGCGATTTCACCACCGCGCCGGAAATCAGCCAGATCTTCGGCGAGATGCTGGGCCTGTGCCTGGCGCGGGCCTGGTTGGACCAGGGACAGCCCGCGCCCTTTGTCCTGGCCGAACTGGGCCCCGGACGCGGCACGCTGATGGCCGATATCCTGCGGGTGGGGCGGGCGGTGCCCGGCTTTGTTCAGGCCGCGCGCATCCATCTGGTCGAGGCGTCGCCGACCCTGCGCGCAGCTCAGGCCGAGGCGCTGGCGGATCACGCCCCCGTCTGGCTGGACCAAGTCGAGGATTTGCCCCGGGGCCCCACCTTTCTGGTGGCCAATGAATTCCTCGATGCCCTGCCGATCCGGCAACATGTCCGCGACGGGACCGGGTGGCGCGAACGCCTCGTGACCGAGTCCGAAGGGGCATTGACGCTGGCGCTGGCCCCCGCGATGCCCGTGCCGGAGCTGGATTTTCATGATGTGCCGCCGGGGACATTGGTCGAACGCTGTCCCGCCCTACCGGGTATCATCGCCACCGTGGCCGATCGCATCGCGGACGGCGGCGCGGCGCTGTTCGTCGATTACGGCCACCGGCGGTCCCGGGGGGACACCTTGCAGGCGCTGCGCAGTCACCAGCCCGAAGACCCGCTGGCCAACCCCGGCCAGGCCGATCTGACCGCACATGTGGATTTCGAAGCCATCGCCCGTGCCGCCGCACCCGTCGCACAGGTCTCGGCCATGACGACCCAGGGCGTGTTCCTGGAACGCCTGGGCATCACCGCGCGGGCGCAGGCCCTGGCCGCGCGCCTTAGCGGGCCCGCGCTGGACGCGCATGTCGCCGCGCATCGCCGCTTGACGCATCCCGGTGAGATGGGCGACCTGTTCAAGGTGATCGCGCTGGCCCCGCCCGGCGCGCCGCTGCCACCGGGGGTCGATCCATGACACTGGAAATCTTGCGTTCTGACCTGTTGTCGGGGGTCGAACATGGGTTCTTTACCCGCAAGGGCGGGGCGTCCTCCGGCATTTTTGCCGGGCTGAACTGTGGCACCGGATCGTCTGACCAGGCCGATGCGGTGTCGACCAATCGCGACCGCGTGGCCGCCGCCATGGGCGGACCGCTGCGGGCCGTCCATCAGGTGCATTCCGCCGATGCCGTGACCGTCGACGGCCCCCAGCCCGATCCGCGCCCCCAGGCCGATGCCCTGGCCACCGCCACCCCGGGCGAGGTCCTCACGATCCTGACCGCCGATTGCCAGCCGGTTCTGTTTCACGACCCCGAGGGGGTGATCGGGGCCGCCCATGCCGGATGGAAAGGCGCGTTGGGCGGCGTGTTGGAGGCCACGGTGGACGCGATGGAGGCCCTGGGTGCCGACCGGGCCCGCATCCGCGCGGCCATCGGCCCCTCGATCAGCCAGCGCGCCTATGAGGTCGGGCCGGAATTCCTGGACAGGTTCCTGGCCGAAGACCCGGACGCGCAGCACCATTTCGCCAACGGCACCGGCGACCGGTATCAGTTCGATTTGATCGGATACGGCCTGCGTCGACTCAGGGCGGCGGGGGTTCAGGCCGAATGGACGGGCCACTGCACCTATTCCGACCCGGCGCGATTCTACTCTTTCCGCCGCACCACCCACGCGGGCGAGGCGGACTACGGACGGCTCATTTCGGCTATCCGACTGTAACTTAATAAATTTCAGCACGACATCCTGTGGATGGCCCCATTGCGGCCCCAATTGCGCGCGAATCCCGCCGCGAAGGCACCCCGCAATGACCGCATCCTTGCCCCGCCTTCGCCCCGCACCTCCGTCAGAACAGAGTTAACGAATGACAACGCTGCTCCAAGGAGACACACCATGTCGCGCAAGAACTGGCTGGACCGCACCATCGAAGCTGCTCGCACCGAAACCACGCGTATGCCCTGGTCGCGTGCCTACAAGACCCTGCCCAAGCCGCAGCCGGTCAAGATCCGCGCCACCGCCTGATCGCGCGCGCCCCGCCCTTTTCGTCCGGTTTCCCTCCCGGATGCGACCGACCCGTGCCCCTGGCGCGGGTCGTCGTCGTTTGGGGGCGTTGCCTGACGCGGGGGCGACCCTAGGTTTGGGGAAACGCCCGTCCCGAAAGGATTGCCCGTGACCCAGCTCCTCGGCCTGTGCGGCTCGCTTCGCGCCGCATCGCTCAACCGTAAACTGCTCCATGAGGCCGCGCGCCTTTACGGCGCGGAGCTGACCTTTGCGGACCTGCGCCTGCCGCTTTACGATGGTGATCTGGAGCAGGCCGAGGGGATCCCCACAACCGTCGCCACCCTGGCCGCACAGATCGCAAAGGCCGACGCGGTGTTGATCGCCACGCCGGAATACAACAAGGCGCTGTCGGGGGTGCTCAAGAACGCGCTGGACTGGGTCAGCCGGACCGAGGGCAAGCCGTGGCTGGGCAAACCGGTCGCGCTGATGTCCGCCACCGGCGGCCGCACCGGGGGCGAACGGGCGCAATCCAGCCTGCGGGCCTGCATGCTGCCGTTCCGTGCCGACATCGTGCCGGGGCCCGAGATCCTGATCGCGGGGGCCACGGGCGAATTCGACGCGTCGGGCCGCCTGACCAACGACCGCTATCTGGCGGGCATCACGGATGTCATGACCCAGTTGCGGGCCAAGGTGGCGGCCTAGGGCGCAGCGCCGCCCCCCATCGCGTCAGGGACAGAGACCTCCAGCAGGTTGCCATCCGGATCGCGCAGATACATCGAGGTGATCGGGCCCGTCGCGCCGGTGCGCGGGACCGGTCCCTCTTCGATTTCGATACCTTCGGACAGAAGCATGACGGCGAAGTCCCCCAGATCCGCGTCGATCAGAAAGCACAGATCGGCCGACCCGGGCGCAGGGCGCGTGGCATGGGGCGAATACTCTGCCCCCGCCTTGTGAAGATTGATCTTCCAGCTTCCGAACTTCAGCGCCAATCGGGTGGTGCCGTCGACCGCCTCAAATGAAATCGGTTCCATCCCGAGAACCCGTGCATACCAGTCCGATGTGGCCTGCGGATCTGCGACCGTCAGGACCATATGATCGAATGCGCGAACCTTCATCGCAGCTATCCTCTACCCGCACCCCAAGGCGACCCTCGTGGCCCGCCCCAGGGATTAACTTTTCCTCGGAAGGTCCGTCTCAGACTCCGGCGGCGACGATGGCATCGGCCAGCTTCGGCACCGTCTCGGCGTTCAGCCCGGCGATGTTCATGCGGCTGTCGCCCACCATGTAGATGGCGTGGTCCCGGCGCATCGCCTCGACCTGCTCAGGCGTGGCCCCCAGGCGCGAGAACATGCCGCGATGCTGCGCCAGAAAGCCGAAGCGGTCAGACCCGACCCGGTCACGCAGCGCGGTCGCCAGCTGTTCACGCAGCGACAGCATGCCAAGGCGCACCTCCTCCAGCTCGGCGGCCCAGTCGGCGCGCAGGGCATCGTCGGACAGGATCATCGATACGCAGCGCGCGCCGTGATCCGGCGGGAAGGAGAAGTTGACGCGGTTGAGCGAAGCCATCGCGCCCTGCGTGACTTTCAGCTTGTCCGCCGAAGGTGCCACCGCCATCAACAGGCCGGTGCGTTCGCGGTAGATACCGAAATTCTTGGAACATGACGCGGCGATGATCGCCTCGGGCATGGCCTCGACCATCAGGCGGGTGCCCGCGGCGTCTTCTTCCAGACCATCGCCGAAACCCTGATAAGCGATGTCGATGAAGGGCACCGCGCCCTTTTCTTCCAGCAGGGTCGCGACCGCGCGCCATTGGTCCAGCGTCAGGTTCGCGCCCGTCGGATTGTGACAGCAGCCATGCAGGATCACCGCATCACCCGGGGCGACGCCCGCAAGATCGGCCAGCATCCCGTCGAAATCGACGCCACCCGTTTCATTGTCGAAATAGCGGTAGGTGCCCGCCTTCATGCCCAGGTACTTGATGATCGCGGGATGGTTCGGCCAGGTCGGGTCCGACATCCAGACCGTCGCCTCGGGCGCGGCCATCTGGATCAGCTCCAGCCCCTGACGGATCGCACCGGTGCCGCCCGGTGTGGCCACGGCGGCCAGCCGATCCGCAGGCCGGGCCGCGCCCAGCACGAGCGACGACAGCGTCTCGGCAAAGGCCGGATCGCCCGCCAGCCCGGTATAAACCTTGGTGTCCTGGGTCTCGACCAGCTGCCGCTCGGCGGCTTTGACGGCGCGCATCACCGGCGTCAGGCCAGAGGCATCCTTGTAGACGCCGACACCCAGGTCGATCTTGCCGTCGCGGGTGTCCTCCTTGAAGGCGGCCATCAGGGCCAGGATCTTGTCGGGGGCTTGGGGGGTCAGGGCGTTCAGCATCACGCGTCTCCGGTGGCGATCTTCAGGTCGGGATACATGCCCCACTCGGCCCAGGAACCGTCGTAGAGCGCATGGTCGGCATGGCCCAGACGGGCCAGCGCAAGGTTCAGGATCGCGGCGGTGACGCCCGATCCGCAGGTGGTGATCACGGGTCGGTCCAGATCGACGCCTGCCGTCTGAAAGGCGGCGCGCAGGCCAGAGGCCGGTTTCATCGTGCCGTCCTTGTTCAACAACTGCCCGAACGGCAGGCTGCGCGCGCCGGGGATGTGGCCCGCGCGCAGGCCCGGACGCGGTTCGGCCGCATCGCCGCGGAACCGTGCGGCGGCGCGGGCATCGACGATCTCGGCCTGGCCCAGCTTGGCGATCTGCGCCACTTCGGTGACGTCGCGCATCAGGTGCGGCTGGGGGGCGGGCGTCATGTGGCGGTCGCGGATCTGCGGCAGGTCGGCGGTCACGGGCCGTCCCTCGGCCACCCATTTGGGCAGGCCCCCGTCCAGCACCGCGGCGCGCTGCCCGAACAGGCGGAACAGCCACCACAACCGGGCGGCTGAAAACAGGCCGGCACCGTCGTAGATCACCACCATATGCCCATCGCCCACGCCGATCCGGCGCATCCGGGACATGAACTTTTCCAGCGGAGGGGCCATATGCGGCAAGGCAGAGCGTCCGTCGCTCACCTCATCCAGTGCGACGAAACGCGCCCCCGGAATGTGCGCGTCGCCGTAGTCCGCCAGCGGGTCGCGTCCAGCATCCGGCAAATACCAGGACGCATCCAGCACGCGCAGGTCGGGCGACGTCAGACGGGCGGCAAGCCAATCGGTCGATACCAGCGTCGCCGGATCGTCACCCTCGGGGATCGTCATCTCTGCCATTCGCGCCTCCTCCGTCATGCCGGGCCCACGCCACGGGGTGGCGGTCGCCCCCATCGGGGCGCGCCGTCGGATCGGGGCTTAGCCCCAAGGGCGCGCGGTGTCCATGAAAGGACGGCCCGAATCCATGCAAACAGGGTTGCCAGCGTGCCATCCGAGGCCTAAGAGGCGGCCTTCAACGCGGGCGGACACCCTTGGAGGCCGCCCCTCTTTACATATTGGAGAATTGACATGGCTGGTGAGATTCCGGATCTCGTAGCTCTGGCACGGACGGGGACAGGCAAGGGGGCCGCTCGTCAAGCACGCCGTGATGGCATGGTTCCTGGCGTCGTTTATGGCGGCGGCGCGGACCCGATGCCCATCCAGGTGCCGTTCAACGACCTGCTGAAGAAACTGCGCGCAGGCCGCTTCCGCGCGACCCTGTGGAACCTGAAGATCGAAGGCCAGGAAGACGTCCGCGTCATCTGCCGCGACGTTCAGCGCGACGTGGTCAAGGACCTGCCGACGCACCTGGACCTGATGCGCCTGCGCCGCACGTCCAAGGTGAACCTGTTCATCCCCGTGGAATTCGAAGGCGTCGACGGCTCGCCGGGCGACAAGAAGGGCGGCGTCCTGACGGTCGTGCGTCCCGAAGTGGAACTGCGCGTCACCGCCGGCGACATCCCCGAGAAGATCGTCGTAGATTGCTCGTCCATCGAGATCGGCGACACGATCACGATCTCTGCGGTCACGCTGCCGTCGGGTGCGACGTCGGTCATCGACCGTGACTTCGTTCTGGCCAACATGCAGGCCCCGTCGGGCCTGGCCTCGCAGTCGGACGACGACGAGGTGACCGAGACCGAAGTGATCAACCAGACCGACGACACCGTCGAAGGCTGATCCCTCCGGATTGCAATGCAGGGTGCCGCGACCAAGGGTTGCGGCGCCCTTTTTTGTGGCCCCTGTTCCGCCAGCCAAATCCTTCAAAGGATTTGGTCAAAGTCTTCGAAGACTTTGATCCCCGGTCGCGTTGTCGCCGATCCCCGCCTCCCCTAGGCTCGAACATTGAGGGAGGATCATCATGTTCGAAGGTTTCGACGACCAACGCATCGCGCTCGACACCGGGGTCTCGGTCCGGGTGCGCACGGCGGGTGATGGCCCGCCGATCCTGCTGCTGCACGGCTACCCGCAGACCCACACCTGCTGGCACAAGGTCGCCCCGCATCTCGTGGCCGATGGCTTTCGCGTGATCCTGCCGGATTTGCGCGGCTACGGCGATTCGGACAAACCAGACAGCACGGCCGACCACGCCCCCTATTCGAAACGCGCGATGGCCGCAGACCAGGCCGCGTTGATGACGGCACTGGGCCACGACCGGTTTGCCGTGGCAGGCCATGACCGTGGTGGCCGCGTCGCGCACCGTCTGGCACGCGACCATGGCGCGCGGGTCGCGGCGGTCAGCGTTCTCGACATCGCGCCCACGCTCCACATGTACACCCAGACAGAGATGAGGTTCGCCACCGGCTACTACCATTGGTTTTTCCTGATCCAACCCGCGCCCCTGCCCGAACGCATGATCGGTGCCGACCCGGAATTCTACATCCGCAAAAAGATGTCCGGCTGGAGCAAGGGCAACACGCTGGCGTTTTCCGACGAGGGCATGGCCGAATACATCCGCTGCTTTTCGGACCCGGCCTGTATCCACGCCACTTGCGAGGATTACCGCGCCGCAGCCACCATCGACCTGGACCACGATCACGCCGATGCCGGGCGCAAGCTGGCGATGCCCGTGCAGGCGCTCTGGGGTGAAAAGGGTCTGGTCGGACAGCTTTACGACGTGCCCGCCGTCTGGCGCGATCATGCCGAAACGGTCGAGGGCGCGGCTCTGCCCTGCGGCCATTTCCTGCCGGAGGAAGAGCCGGAGCGCACCGCCGGGGCGCTCTCCGACTTCTTCCGTCGCACCGCCACCTAGACGGCGGGCCGCCCCCCCGCCTTGGCGTAGGCCATGTCGATGACCCGTTGGGTGCCCGCCGCATCCTCCAACGTCCAGGGAAAGGCCTTTTCGCCGCGCAGCGCGGCCCCGAAGGCTTCTACCTGCATCACGTATTGGTTCAGCCCCGGCCAGCTGCGCCGGTGGGTGACGAAATCGGTGCCGCGCCATTCGACGACGGCCTCTCCGAACTTGGCCGCGTTGAACGGCGCCGTCAGTCGGATCAGCCCCTTGTCGCCGTGAAACAGCATGAACTGTTCCGGCAGCAGGCGCATGGAGTTGACCCAGTGGGCAGTGAAATCCGGGAACCGGGCCGAAACCCGCGCCAGCACGTCGCAGCCGTCCTCCCATTCGATATCCGTATGGGTGATCGCCTCCGGCTCCGCGCCCGTGGCCCAGCGCGTGCAGCCGTAGGTATAGACGCCGATGTCAGGCAGGGCCCCGCCTCCGGTCGCCGCCGAATTGCGGATGTTCCCGGGATCGGCGGAGTTGTCGTAGGTAAAGACCCCTTCGACATGCCGCAGCCGGCCGATGGCGCCGTCGGCGATCAATTCGCGGACGCAATCCCACTGCGGATGATGGACGATCATATAGGCCTCGGCCGCCAGCAACCCGGTCCGGTCGCGCGCTGCAATCAACGGGGCGATCTCTGCCTCGGACATGGCGACGGGTTTTTCGATCAACACCGGCTTGCCCGCGTCCAGCGCCTTGATCCCCCATTCCACATGCATGGTATGCGGCAAGGGCACATAGACCGCATCAATTTCGGGATCGGCCAACATGGCATCATAGCTGTCGTGAACCCGCAGCCCCGGCGCAAGCGCGGCAAAAGGCGCGGCCTTATCCGGTGACCGTGTGGCCAATGCCGCCAGAACGTGGCCGGAGGCGGCGTGAATGGCGGGGGCCATGGACCGGCGCGCAAAGTCGGAGGCACCCAGCACCCCCCATCGAATTGGATTTGTCATCTGCATACTCCCTTTCGGGAGACCAAAATCTGAATTTCAGATTTTGACCAGAGTTTTATCTAAAACTCTGGCGCGGCTATTTCAGCTGACTGTCCTTGCTGCCACGTCGGTTGATGCCGCCGCGCGGCCGGGCGGCCCGGTCGCGGTCCATGGCGCAGTCGACACACAGCTTCACGCCCGGCAGGGCCGCGCGGCGGGCCTCCGGGATCGGCTCCTCGCAGTCGGCGCAATGGGTCAGGCTTTCGCCCAGTGGCGCCCGCCGGGCCCTCAGCCGTGCCAGTTCATCGTTGATCGAGGCTTCGATCTGTTCGCCTACCGCACCGTCGCGCGCCCATCCGCCTGCCATGTCATCCTCCATCGTTGGGACCTCAACCCGGCCCCCCCCACCTTGGTTTCATGCCTCCAGCTTCAGAACCGCGTCAAAGCCGCCATAGATCATGCGTTTCCCGTCAAAGGGCATCTCCATCATGTCGGGCGCGAAATCCGGTGACATCATCCGGGCGTTCGCCGCCTCGTAGGTCGCCTTGTCCGGCCATTCGATCCAGGAAAACACCACCACTTCGCCCTCCTCCGCCTTTACCGCCATCGGAAAGGACGTCACCTCGCCGTCGGGGACATCGTCGCCCCAGGTTTCGACCTGTGACAACGCCCCCATCGGCTTGAAGATCACCTCCCAGGAGTCGCGCGCATGGGCGATGAAGGCGTCTTTCCTGTCGGCGGGCACAGCGGCGAGAAAACCGGCGTAATAGGACATGACCTTAACCTCCTGGTTGCGTGCCAGCCTGCGATGGCCGCCTGAGTCGGTTCAACGAAAAAGGCCGCGCCCGGATCGGGCACGGCCTGTTGTATCGCCTGGACGTCGGGGCTCAGGCCGGGACCATGCCCTTTTCCTTGGCCAGTTCGCGCACACGCTTTTGCAGCTTTTCAAAGGCGCGGACCTCGATCTGTCGGATACGCTCGCGGCTGACCCCGTACTTGGCCGACAGATCCTCCAGCGTCACCGTTTCTTCGGACAGGCGGCGTTGGGCCAAGATGTCCTTTTCCCGGTCGTTCAGCACATCCATCGCGTCGGTCATCAGACCGATCCGGGCATCATACTCGTCCCGTTCGGCAAAATCCCCGGCCTGATCGGCGTCATCGTCCGCCAACCAATCCTGCCACTGGGTCGACGAATCCCCGTCCGAGCCGACCATGACGTTCAGCGAGGCATCGCCCCCCGACATCCGTCGGTTCATCGAGGTGACTTCCTTTTCGGTCACGCCGAGGTCAGTTGCGATCCGGGTCACGTTCTCGGGGCGCAGATCGCCTTCTTCCAGGGCACCGATGCGGTTCTTGGCCTTGCGCAGGTTGAAGAACAGTTTTTTCTGCGCGGATGTCGTGCCCAGTTTGACCATCGACCAAGACCGCAGAACGTATTCCTGGATCGCGGCGCGGATCCACCACATCGCATAGGTCGCCAGGCGGAAACCCTTCTCGGGGTCGAATTTCTTGACGGCCTGCATCAGGCCCACGTTGGCTTCGGAAATCACCTCGGCCTGCGGCAGGCCATAGCCGCGGTAGCCCATGGCGATCTTGGCCGCCAGGCGCAGGTGCGACGTCACCATCTGGTGCGCGGCGTCCGTGTCCTCTTCCTCGACCCAGCGCTTGGCGAGCATGTATTCCTGCTCCGGCTCCAGCATGGGGAATTTACGGATTTCCTGAAGATAGCGGTTGAGGCCCTGCTCGGGAGACGGGGCCGGAAGGTTGGCGTAGCTGGCCATGTGTTGCACTCCCTCATGTTAATGGGCTTAACACCCGTTGAAGTCGATGTGGGCACCACCAACCCCGGTTTCAAGTAACATTTGTTACGACACCGGCGCGGCAGCGGTCGGAAACCTGTTTATCCCCTGCACCCTCGCAACGAAACGGCCCGTTTGGCGGGAAACCTGCGCAAAAACGCACGCAACTCCCGACGATGTACGCTCAGGAAACGCAATGCCCGCCGAAAGGTTTCAATTTCGTCAAGACGCCGCCCGCAGGTTGGCCAGCAGCGCCGCCATATCGTCAGGCATCTGCGCATCGAACGACAACTCGACCCCGCTGACCGGATGCACAAAGCCAAGCGTGGCGGCATGCAGCGCCTGACGCGGAAAACCGGCGACCGCCTCCACCGCCGCGTGGCCACGCGGCAAACGCCGGTGCCCGCCATAGGTCGGGTCGCCGATCAGCGCGTGACCGGCATAGGCCATGTGCACCCGGATCTGATGCGTGCGCCCCGTCTCCAGCCGGCATTCCAACAAGGCCGCAACGCCCAGATCCTCCAGGCGCCGGGCGCGGGTGACCGCATGACGCCCTCCGGTCCAGAAAACCGCCTGTTTCTGGCGGTCGGTCCGGTGGCGATCCAGACGGGTCGTGATCTTGAGCGTATCGCCCGCCTCCCAGCTGATCCCGCGCAGGCCGCGCAGGCGGGGATCGCCCGCGTCGGGCACGCCGTGGCAAATCGCGAGATAGCGCCGCTGCGCGGTATGCGCCTCGAACTGCGCGGCCAGCCCGTGATGCGCCGCGTCCGACTTGGCCACCACCAACAGGCCGGACGTCTCCTTGTCGATGCGGTGCACGATGCCGGGGCGGCGTTCGCCCCCCACCCCGGACAGCGCCCCGCCGAAATGGTGCAACAGCGCGTTCACAAGCGTCCCCCCCGGCGAGCCGGGCGCCGGGTGCACCACCATGCCCGCAGGTTTGTCGATGACGATCAGGTCGGCGTCTTCGTGCACGATGCTCAGGGGGATGTCCTCGGCCCGCGTCTCGGGGTCTTCGGCGACCGGAACACGCACGGCGATCGCGCCCCCCTCGGCCACCTTGTCGCGGGCGCCCGCGACGGTGCCATCGACGGTCACGCGCCCCTCTTCCAGCAGGCGGGCCAGGCGCGACCGGCTCAGGTGCGCCTCTGCTGGCACGTCGCGGGCGATTGCCTTATCCAGACGCGACGGCGGTTCCGCCCCGATAACAAAGGTGACGATGGTGTCTGAGGACATGGATGAGGTTCCCGAACCGACCAACCTGCGATTTCTGCGCATTCTGGTCACGGTGCTGACGGCGGTGATGATCGTGGGGCTGTTAACGGTCGTGACGCTGCTTGTCACCCGCTTGCGCGCACCTGCCCCCGTCGCGGCAGAGGCATTGGCCCTGCCCGACGGCATTCAGGTCCACGCGGTCACCCAGACCCCGACCCGCTGGCTGGTCACGACCACGGATGACCGCCTGCTGATCTTCGCCCCCGACGGCACCCTGCAGCGCGAAGTCCCCCTGACCCCCTAGCCCAGCAGCGGCGCGACCGACGGCCACAGGCTGGCCACCAACAGCCCCGCCATGGTCCAGTTGAACGCCTGCAACCGCGCGGGCGAGGTCAGGAACCGTCGCATCTGCACCCCCAGCAGCAGCCAGAAACACATGGCCGGAAACCCGATGACCACAAAGGTCAGGGCCACCGGCACCACGGCCCAGGTGCCCCCGGTGGTGTAAAGCGTCACCGCCGTCAGGGCCATCGTCCAGGCCTTGGGGTTCACCCATTGAAACGCCACCGCCTGCAGGAACGTCATCGGGCGCCCGTCTGTCGCGGCCTGCGCCGGGGGCGCGGCATGGGCGATTTTCCAGGCCAGCCACAGCAGATACAGCACGGACACGACCGCCAACGCGGGCTTCAACACCGGCACGGCGTCGAACACCTGGGCCAGTCCCAGGCCCACCAGCACGATCATCGCGCCAAATCCGCCGGTGATCCCCATCAGATGCGGCAAGGAGCGGGCCACACCGAAATTCGCCCCCGAAGCCATGATCATCAGGTTGTTGGGCCCCGGCGTGATCGACGAGACAAAGGCGAAAACGGCGAAGGCCAGCAGCAAGTCATATGTCATGGCGCAAGGTTTACGCGGCTCTTGGGGGCATGTCCTTGCAAAGATCCGCCTGAAAAAGATAATATCGCAAGATATGACGCAGATTGACGACATTGACCGCAATATCTTGCAAGTTCTGTCCACGGACGGTCGCCTGACCAATCAGGCGCTCTCGGCGCGCGTCGGCCTGTCGCCCTCGGCCACCCTGCGGCGCGTGCAGGCGTTGGAGGCGTCGGGCGTCATCACCGGCTACCGCGCGGTTCTCGACCCGGATCGCATGGGCCTGGGGTTCACCGCCTACATCACGGTCGGCCTGAACGATCATTCCAAAAACGGGCAGGATGCGTTCGAGCGCGCCATCGCCAGCGCGCCCGAGGTCCGGGAATGTCACAACATCACCGGTGCCGTGGAATACCTGCTGCGGGTCGAGGCCCGTGACCTCGCCGCCTACAAACACTTTCACACCGATGTGCTGGGCGTGCTGCCCCAGGTCGCGACCCTGCAGACCTATGTTGTCATGGGCAGCCCCAAGGACGAACGGGCCTGATCCCTGTCGGTCAGGCCACGTCCCACGTCATGATCTCGAAGCTGGTTTCCGTGGACACCTCCAGCCGGATCTGACCGGCGGCGAAATCCTCGAACTGGGCGACCATGTTGTTATCCCGCACCAGAATGACGGAGGCCACGTCAGAGTTTTCGTCGCCCGCGACAACCCGTTGGACCACCAGATCGAAGCTTGCAGCCAGATCCTGCGCCGAGCCGCTTTCGCGATAGAACAAAAGCGTGTCGCCAGCGTCGGCATCAAAATCCATCAACCGGGTCACGGCCGAAAACTCATCGGCAAGCAGGAACGTATCGGCCCCCGCACCGCCCCAGACCCGGTTCGAGAACCCGAGCCCACCAAACAGGAAGTCGTCGCCGCCGCCCCCGAACATCCGGTCGTCGCCGGCCCCGCCTGAAAGGGTGTCGTTACCGGACTGACCCGCGATCACATCGACGCCGGTGCCGCCCATCAGCACGTCGTTGCCGCCCATGCCGTTGATTTCACCGTTGCCATTGACCGTATCGTTGCCCGCCCCGGCAAAGACCCGGACCGGACCGCCCGTGCCGTCGATGACGTCATCGCCATTGCCGCCGTTGATCGTATCCACGCCAGAGGCGAATTCACCCGCCCGGATGACATCCTGGCCGGGACCGCCGTCGATCCGGTCGACGCCCGGACCGCCGTCGATGCTGTCATCGCCTTCGCCGCCGATCAGGGTATCGCGCCCTGCGCCACCGTCCAGCGTGTCATTTCCGGCCTCGCCGCGGATGTCATCGTTGCCATCCCCGCCGGACAGGTCGTCGGCCCCTTCGCCGCCGGTCAGCGTATCCTGGCCTGCGTCGCCCGTGGCCGTGTCGTCGCCAAGCCCGCCGCTGATGGCGTCATTGCCATCCCCGCCGGTCAGGCTGTCGTTGCCTTCGCCACCATCCAGCGTGTCGGGACCGGCCAGACCGTCCAGCGTATCGTCCCCGCCCATCCCGGACAGAAAATCGGAACCGGGGGTGCCCGTGCGTGTTTCGGCGGTGTCGTCGCCGACCAGGCGCGGCAGGTCGATCTCGAAGGTGACAGTCGCGGTGTCGCTGTCACCCGCGCCATCGGACACCGTGTAGTCAAAGCTGTCCTGCTGCCCGGTCAGCGCCAGCAGATCCAGCGCAGAACCATCGTAGGTGATCGTGCCATCCGCGCCCAGCGTCACAACCGCCCCCAGAGCCGACGTGGCCGAAACCCCGGTAATGCTCAGGGTCGCCCCGGCGTCGCCGGTGTCGTTGGCCAGCAACCGCTCTGCCGCGATGGTCAACGTTCCCGCGGCCACATCCGTCACGCCCAGCGCCGGGTCGGACAGGAAGGACACGAAGTTTTCGGCATACCTCTGGAAATTGGCATTGATCCCTGCCGCCGCGTCGATCGGCTCCAGGTAGAAATCGAGCGGGATCGAAGAGTAATAGACCGTCCCCGCGCCCAGACCGTAGCTGAAGGTCACGATCTCATCGGGATTGGTGCGGGTCAGAAAGGTCTCCGCCCCCTCCGGCAGGCTGCCGCGTGGGGTAAAGCCGTGGGTGCTCGAACTGCCTTGGTCGAGCGACGCATCCGTCAGACCGGTCGCCAGGGGGTGCCCGTCGTCCTCGAACTCGATGGAACGTTCGTCGGAAAAATCCCGGACGAAACCGATCCCGCCCGTCTCCGGCAGGGCTCCGGCTGTGCCGTTTCCGATGCCGCGGTCATGAAAGACCAAGATCAACCCCGCTTCGATCGCCGCCTGCAAGGCCGGCAGGCCGTCCCGCCATTCAGTACCGTAGCCGTTGTTGTCCTGGTTGTTCACCATCAGCACGTCGATGCCCATCAGGCTGTCGGCGGTGATCTCGGTCAGTTGTTGTCCGGTGGCCCCGGCATCAGCGATGATGTCGGCCTGCTCGCCCCGGCCTGCACCGCGCAGATCGTAGTATCCAACCGTATTGGCTTGGGGGATGTCATCTATCGCAGTTACGGGCATGGTAGGGCCTTTCGAGGCAAATTCTGAAATTTGAATACGATAGCCCAACGGTGCGGGCCGCTCACGGATCTGTCAATCGACCACGGCAGGTGATCCGGCAAGATGGCGCGACTTCGGTGGAAATCCGCCGTCGCCGGGCCGGGACCGGCCTGTCACACAGTCGTCACCAGCCTGTCACCAACCTGAAATCCGCGCGCCCTACCCGACCC
Organism: Jannaschia sp. M317; assembly: GCF_025141175.1. Classification (NCBI taxonomy): domain Bacteria; kingdom Pseudomonadati; phylum Pseudomonadota; class Alphaproteobacteria; order Rhodobacterales; family Roseobacteraceae; genus Jannaschia; species Jannaschia sp. M317. The sequence continues at coordinate 120,469 of NZ_CP081155.1, forward strand.
GAAGGAGATCGGCCGCCCCGATCCCATCTGACCTTTTCCGCAGGAGAGCCCCATGAAAAACCTCGATCACCTCAGCGCCGATGACTGGGACGAACTGCACTCGCCCCGCCCTGAACAGACCCAATTCGACGATGTGGTCGCCAGCGCCGTGTCGCGCCGCGGCTTTCTGCGCGGCGTTTTGGCCGTGGGGTCGGGTGCGGCGGTCATGGGCACCGGCGTTTCGGCGCTGATGTCGTCGACCTCGGCCGCGCGCGCCGACGGCCATGCCCGTTTCGCCTTCGACGCGATCCCCGCGCAGACCGACTATACCGTCCACGTGCCCGAGGGCTACGAATGGGACGTGCTGGCCCGCTGGGGCGACGCGCTGTTCTCGGACGCCGAAGCCTTCGATCCGCAGACCGGCATCACCGTCGCGTCGTCTGACCGCGTCTTTGGCGAAAACACCGACGGCATGGAGGCCTTCGTGGTCGACGGCCGTCAGCTGATCGCCGTGAACCACGAATATGCCAACGTGAAGACGAACCTGCCCTGGAAAGGTGACGCGGAATTCACCGCCGACGACGTCACCATCCTGCAGAACATCCAGGGCGTCACCGTCATGGAAATCGCCGAGGGTGCGAACGGCTGGGAAATCGTCGTCGACAGCCCCTTCAACCGCCGCATCCACCACAACACGCCGATGACCATCGCCGGTCCTGCGGCCGGTCACGAGATGCTGCGCACCTCTGCCGACCCCGAAGGCACCGTGGCGCTGGGCACGCTGAACAACTGCGGCGCGGGCAAGACGCCCTGGGGCACCTATCTGACCTGCGAAGAGAACTTCAACGGCTACTTCGGCGCCTCTGACGAGGCCTCCGTCGACACCCCGGCGTTCAACCGCTACGGCGTCAACGCCAAGGGTCGCTACGGCTATGAACTGCACCAGGCCCGCTTCGACGTCACGCAGGAGCCGAACGAGCCCAACCGCTTCGGCTGGATCGTGGAAATCGACCCCGCCAACCCCGACAGCCAGCCGGTCAAACGCACCGCACTGGGCCGCTTCAAGCACGAAAACGCGGCCTGTGTGATCGCCGAGACCGGTCAGGTCGTGGTCTACCTGGGCGACGACGAGCGGGGCGAATACCTCTACAAATACGTCTCCAACGGCACCTACGTCGAAGGCGGGCCGACCGATGGCCTGCTCGATGACGGCACGCTCTATGTGGCCAAGTTCCAGGACGACATGACCGGCCGCTGGGTCGAGCTGTCGCCGGAAAACACCGGCATGGACGCGGGTCAAATCCTGATCCACACCCGCATGGCCGCCTCGGCGGTGGACGCGACCACCATGGACCGCCCGGAATGGGTGGCCGTGAACCCGGTCTCGGCCCAGGCCTATTGCGCGCTCACCAACAACCGCAACCGCGCGGTCAAGCCCAACGCCGGAGGCGATCCGACCCCGGTCAACGGCCCGAACCCGCGCGCCGAAAACAACTACGGTCAGATCGTGCGCTGGCTGCCCGATGGGGACGATCACGCCGCCCAGGGCTTCCGCTGGGACCTCTATGTCATGGCCGGCAACCCGATCGTGGGTCAGGCCGACTACAAGGGATCGGACAACATCGACGAGGGGAACCTGTTCAACTCGCCCGACGGGATGCAGTTCGACACGACCGGCACGCTCTGGATCCAGACCGATGGCGACGATTCGAACGAAGGCGCCTACACCGGCATGGGCAACAACCAGATGCTGGCAGGCGACCCGGAAACCGGCGAGATCCGCCGCTTCCTGACCGGGCCGAATGGCTCTGAGGTGACCGGCCTGACCTGGTCGGCGGACCTCAAGACGATGTTCCTGGGCATCCAGCACCCCTCCGCCCCGTTCCCCGACGGCGAAGGCGCCCTGCCCCGCTCGGCCATCGTGACGGTCAAACGCACGGACGGCGCCGTGGTCGGCTGATCAGCCCACCACAGGATCACGCGTCGGGGCACCTTCAGGTGCCCCGTTCGCGTTCGGGCCCATTCGTGTTCTGGCCCGTTGCTTGACAGGTGCCGCATCAGCGACACAGCATGACCGCCGGACAACGGAGCCCGCCATGTGGACGCACCTGAAGACCCTTTTGCAGATCGACCGCCCAATCCTTTCGGCCCCGATGGGCGGGGCGGCGGGCCCGGATCTGGTGGCCGCCGTCTGCAACGCGGGCGGCTTCGGGGTGATCCCCCTCTGGTCGCAGCCCCTGCCAGAGGTGCGCGCGGGCATCGCCGCGATCCGCGCGCAGACGGACCGGGGCTTTGCTGTCAACCTGAACCTTGGCTTCGACTGGCAAGATCGGTTGCAGGTCTGCATCGACGAAGGCGTCGCCGCCGTCTCGCTGTTCTGGGGGCATGACCCCCGCGCCATCGAGACCGCGAAATCCGCCGGGGTGCTGGTCTTGTCGTCCGTCGGGACCGCCGCCGAGGCGCGCCAGGCCGCAGACGCCGGGGCCGACATCATCGTGGCCCAAGGCTGGGAGGCCGGGGGCCACGTCTGGGGTCAGGTCGCCACCATGGCGCTGATCCCGGCGGTGGTGGATGCGGTCGATGTGCCGGTGATCGCGGCGGGCGGCATCGCCGACGGACGCGGGCTGGCGGCTGCGCTGATGCTGGGGGCCTCGGCGGGGTGGGTCGGCACCCGGTTTCTGGCCAGCCAGGAGGCGGCGATCCATCAGACCTACCGCGAACGGGTGCTGAAGGCGGGCGAGGACGGGACGACCTGGGCGCATGACCTTTACGACCTGTCCTGGCCCGACGCCCCGCACCGCGTGCTGACCAATTCGACGACCCGCCAATGGCAGGACGCGGGCAGCCCCGCGCCCGGCCTGCGCCCGCAGGAAGGCGAGGTCCTGGGCCACCGTCCGAACGGCGACCCGGTCACCCGGTATCAAAGCTATACGCCGATCGACGGCACCACCGGCACGGTCGAGGCGATGTCGCTCTGGGCCGGTCAGGGCGTCGGGCTTGCCCGCCATATCCAGCGCGCAGCCGAAATCGTCGAGGAACTGGATCGCGACGCCCGCCGCATCATCGCCGCCGGTGCCGCGACCTTCGGCTAGCGCGCGCCCATCGCCGCCACGGGATCACACCGGTGGCACCCGGTCACATGGTCGTTGACCATGCCAACGGCCTGCATCCAGGCATAGACGATGGTCGGCCCACAGAACTTGAACCCGGCCTTTTTCAGGTCCTTCGACATCTGCCGCGACAGGGGCGTTTCCGCCGGGACCTCCGCCAGGGACGCGGGGCGCATCTGCAACGGCGCACCGTCGACGTAATCCCAGCACCAGGCCGAGAAATCCGTGATCTCCAGATAGGCGCGGGCGTTGCCGATGGTCGCTTCGATCTTGCCCCGGTGACGCACGATCCCCGGATCGGCCAGTAGGCGCGTCACCTCCGCCTCGCCCCAGCCTGCGATCACCTCCGGCTCGAACCCCTCAAAGGCGGCGCGGAAATTCTCGCGCTTCTTCAGGATCGTGATCCAGCTCAGCCCGGCCTGAAACCCGTCCAGGATCAGCTTTTCCCACAGGGCCCGGCTGTCCCATTCCGGCACGCCCCAGTCGGTGTCGTGATACGCCTCGTACAAGGGATCCGCCCCGACCCAACCGCATCTTTCCATCACGTCACCTCTTCGGAACCTCGGCCGGACCCTGCCCGTTGAGGGCCCGAACCGCAATTGACGAAGGAGGCAGACATGCCCGCCATGACCGACGCCAAGATCCTGATCCTCTCTACCCATGGGTTTGAACAATCCGAGCTGGAAAAACCCCGCGACGATCTGCGTGCCAAGGGCGCGACCGTTCACGTGGCCACGCCCGACGGCCAGGCGATCAAGGGCTGGGACGGGGACAATTGGGGCGATGAGGCCGCGGCCGACCTGGCCCTTTCGGATGTAAAGATGTCCGACTACGACGCCATCGTGCTGCCCGGCGGCCAGATCAATCCCGACCTGTTGCGCGCCAACAAGGACGCCGTGGACCTGATCCGCGATTTCGTCGACGCGGGCCGCATCGTCGCCGCCGTCTGCCACGCGCCCTGGCTGTTGATCGAGGCGGGCGTGGTCGAAGGGCGCGAGATGACCGCCTATCCCTCGATCCGCACCGACCTGAAAAACGCCGGTGCCCATGTCGTCGACAAGCCCGTCGCCATTTCCAACGGCATCATCACCAGCCGGAACCCGGACGATTTGAACGATTTCGTGGCCAAGATCGTCGAAGAGGTCGAAGAAGGCCGCCACGAACGCCGCGCCGCTTAACGGCCCGGTAACGACCTGCATGGCACCTTGGCCCCACTCAGAGCCCGAGGTGCCATGCCCCGCAGAACCTTTGCCGACGTGGTCCCCGACGACCCGCTGACCTACGCCGTCACGGAACGCGACCGCGACATCCTGAACATGGTGCGTGGCGCGCTGACGTCGGGTGAGGTTATCCTGGCCTTTCAACCGGTGGTCAGCGCCGAAACCGGGGCCCCGGTGTTCTACGAGGGGCTGATCAGGTTGCTCGATGAGACGGGCCGCATCATCCCCGCCGGCCAGTTCATCGACGTGATCGAGGCGGAGGAGCTGGGCCGTCAGATCGATTGCGTCGCCCTCAATGCCGGCTTCGACGCCCTGTCCCGGCAACCCGACCTGCGCCTGTCCATCAACATGTCTGCCAGGTCCATCGGCTATCCCCGCTGGATGCAGATCCTGCACCACTGGATCGACCGCGACCCGACCGTGGCCGAACGCTTGATCCTGGAGGTAACGGAAAGTTCCGCAATGCTCGTCCCGGAACTGGTCAAAAGCTTCATGGCCGAGCTTCAGGACAAGGGCATCACCTTTGCGCTCGACGATTTCGGGGCGGGTCAGACGTCGTTCCGCTATCTCAAGGAATTCTACTTCGACATTCTCAAGATCGACGGCAGTTTCATTCACGATTGCCACAAGGACCCCGACAATCAATGCCTTCTCAAGGCGCTGATCATGATCGGACAGCAGTTCGACATGTTCACGGTGGCCGAATCGGTGGAAACCAAGGCCGATGCGCAATTCCTGGTGGATGCGGGAATCGATTGTCTTCAGGGCTACTACTACGGCGCACCGTTGGTCCGCCCCCCCTGGGAAGGTGACAGGCCCGCGCTGCAACCGGCCCCGGCCCGCCGCCAGGGGTGATCGTCGCGATAGCGCCAACAGCCGTTGTGGCACATGCAGTTGCGCCAGCCATGCCGGGGACGCAAGGCCGCTTTTCCATCTGTTGCTGTCGCAAACCGCCCGGAATGTTTGCGAATTTTGCCCGCAACCGCTAAGGCAGGCGCATATTCGTGCGCCGGGGGACCCCACCGAATCCGGGGCCGATGCCCTGACCCTGCGGCGCAAGGAAAGGACGTCCTCTATGACCAACGTTGTGATCGCCTCTGCCGCCCGCACACCCGTGGGCAGTTTCCTAGGCTCCTTCGCCACCACGCCCGCCCACGAACTGGGCCGCGCCGTGATCGAAGAGGTCGTCGCCCGCGCGGGTGTCGACAAGGCCGACGTCTCCGAGACGATCCTGGGTCAGGTCCTGACCGCCGGCCAGGGTCAGAACCCCGCCCGTCAGGCCCACATCAACGCCGGTCTCCCGCAGGAAGCCGCCGCTTGGGGCCTCAACCAGGTCTGCGGTTCGGGCCTGCGCGCCGTGGCGCTGGGCGCACAGCACATCATGCTGGGCGATGCCGCGATCGTCGTCGCGGGCGGACAGGAAAGCATGTCCCTCTCGCCCCATGCCCAGGCGATGCGTGCCGGGCAAAAGATGGGCGACATGAAATTGGTCGACACGATGATCAAGGACGGCCTGTGGGACGCGTTCAACAACTACCACATGGGCACCACCGCCGAAAACGTTGCCGAAAAATGGCAGATCTCCCGCGAGCAGCAGGACGAATTCGCCGTCGCCTCGCAGAACAAGGCCGAGGCCGCCCAAAAGGCCGGCAAGTTCGACGATGAGATCGCCGCCTATACCGTCAAGACCCGCAAGGGCGACATCATCGTCGACAAGGACGAATACATCCGCCACGGCGCGACCATGGAAGCGATGCAGAAACTGCGCCCCGCATTCTCCAAGGACGGTTCGGTCACCGCGGCCAATGCCTCCGGCCTCAACGACGGCGCCGCCGCCACGCTTCTGATGTCCGCCGATGACGCGGAAAAGCGCGGGATCGAGCCGCTGGCCCGCATCGCCTCCTACGCGACCGCCGGTCTGGACCCGTCGATCATGGGCGTGGGCCCGATCTACGCCTCGCGCAAGGCGCTGGACAAGGCGGGTTGGTCCGTCGACGACCTGGACCTGGTCGAGGCGAACGAAGCCTTCGCCGCCCAGGCCTGCGCCGTGAACAAGGAAATGGGCTGGGATCCGGCGATCGTGAACGTCAACGGTGGTGCCATCGCCATCGGTCACCCGATCGGTGCCTCCGGCTGCCGCGTGCTCAACACGCTGTTGTTCGAGATGCAGCGCCGCGGTGCCAAAAAGGGTCTCGCCACGCTGTGCATCGGCGGCGGCATGGGCGTCGCGCTCTGCGTTGAGCGGCCGTAAGCCTCGGCATCACGGACCAAGGGGCGGGCGACCGCCCCTTTTTTTCACGCGCAGGCGCTTTGCGGGTCGACAGGCCCGAAGCCGGACGCGAAACTAAATATCAAATCATCGTCTGAGGAGGACACTTCATGACTCGCACTGCACTCGTCACCGGCGGCAGCCGCGGCATCGGCGCCGCAATTGCCAAGGCGCTTCAGGAACAGGGCGCTCAGGTCGCCGCGACCTACGCCGGCAACGACGAACGGGCGAAGCAATTCACCGAAGAAACCGGCATCAAGACCTACAAGTGGGACGTGGCCGACTACGATGCCTGCCAGGCGGGCATCGCCCAGGTCGAGGCCGATCTGGGCCCCGTCGACATTCTGGTCAACAACGCGGGCATCACCCGCGACGCGCCGTTCCACAAGATGACGCCGCAGCACTGGAAAGAGGTCATCGACACCAACCTGAACGGTGTCTTCAACATGACCCACAACGTCTGGGGCGGCATGCGCGAGCGTAAGTTCGGCCGCATCGTCACGATCAGCTCGATCAACGGCCAAAAGGGTCAGTTCGCCCAGGCCAACTATGCCGCGACCAAGGCCGGTGACATCGGCTTTACCAAGGCCCTGGCCCAGGAAGGTGCGCGCGCCAACATCACGGTGAACGTGGTGGCCCCTGGCTACATCAACACCGACATGATGAGCACGATTCCCGAAAAGGTCATGGACGTCATCGTCGGCGCCATTCCGGTCGGCCGCCTGGGCGAAGCAGAGGAGATCGCGCGCTGCGTGGCCTTCCTGACGTCGGACGATGCGGGCTTCATCACCGGCTCGACCATCAGCGCGAATGGCGGACAGTACCTGGCCTGAGGCTTTTGTACAAAACGGGGCAGACCCCCTGCGGGATCTGCCCCAAAACGTGAATACCTGGCCCGACCCCTTCCGCCGAAGGGGTCGGGCCTTTTCTTCAGGCGTGGCGGGGGGACCGCCCCAGCATGAAGCTCGGCAGACGGAAGGTCAGCAGCGCGCGAAAGGCGGCGGCACGCTCGGCGCGGGCACGGGCAAAGGCTTCGTCATAGGTGCGGGTGGTATGCGTCTCGAACATAACGGGTATTCCTTGAGTTCAATGTTTCTGTGTCTGAACTCAATATGACGGCGATCATTACTCATAACAAACGAGACTTTCCAATGCCTCGGTTAAGTTATACTTAAGCGTCATGCCCGAACGCCTGCCCCCTCTCACCGCCCTCCGTGCCTTTGAGGCCGCCGCCCGTCACCTGTCATTCCAGGACGCAGCAGCGGAGCTGTCGGTCACCCCCGCCGCCCTCTCGTTCCAGATCAAATCGCTGGAGGAACACCTGGGCGCCCCCCTCTTCCGCAGGCTCAACCGGCGGGTCGAACTGACCGAGGCAGGTCGCGCCCTGACGGAGCCTGCAACCCAAGGATTTCAGACACTTGCGGGCGGCTGGCGCGCGGCCAAGCGAACCCTGGACAGCGGCATCCTGACGGTCACCGCAGGACCTGCCTTCACCGCCAAATGGCTCGCCCCGCGGCTGTTCCACTTTGCGCAGAAACACCCGGAGATCGAGCTTCGCTTTGCTGCCACGCTACGGATGCTCGACTTTTCCACCGACGACATCGACATCGCCATTCGCTTTGGCCCCAGCGACAGCAAGGCCGACGCCGGGCTGCACCTGGCGATGCAGATTGGTGAATGGCTGACCCCCATGATGCACCCGGATCTGGTCGCCAAATACCCCACGCCCGAAAGCCTGCTGGAGGCACCGATCATTTTCGACGATTCGATTGCTTTCTTGCAGAATTCAGTCTCTTGGGCGGACTGGTTCGGTGCCAACGGCATCCGCGCAGACGACCTGCACGGCCCCCATTTCAGCCAGGCCGATCACGCAATCGACGCCGCGCAATCGGGGGCAGGCGTGGTGCTGGGGCGTTTGTCCCTGGCCGAAAGTTCCCTGCGCAAGGGCCAGTTGATCGCGCCCTTCGAACTGGCGCTTGTTCCGCGCGCATTCTTTAGCGTGCTGACGCCAAAGGGTGCCGAGACGCGGCCCAACACGCGCGCCTTTCTCGATTGGCTGGCCGCCGAGGTGGCACGCATGGACGATCACACCAAGGGGCGCCGGATGATTGATGCAGGCAGCCTGGAGCCCATGAAAAAGGCCCGCTGAAAGCGGGCCTACGGTTCATCTTGTGGGGGCGCGGTCAGTGCGTGGCCGCGCTGGAAAGCTTCTCGATCTGTTGCTTGATCGCCAGCTTGCGTTTCTTCATCTCGCTGAGTGCGACACTGTCGGAGCCCGGACTCCGTTGTTCCTCTTCCACCTGCCGGGAGAGTGTCTCGTGCTTCTTCCGCAGTTCTTGAAGGTGCGAGGTAAGCGACATGGCAGTCTCCTTTGATGTTGATGTCCTTGCAGTGCAGCACGACCGTCACGTATCTGTCACGAAAAATCGAAACGCTGCGGCGGATTGTTGCAAGGCATTCGATCTATCGCAGGGACAATGGGCCCATGTTTCGCAGGATCTCTTCCGCCTCTGGTGCGTAGCCGTCGCTGCCGTCTGCTGCATGCAGATTGAGCGGCGCGCACAAACGCAGGGCGGCGCGGGATCCCTTCACCCCCTGCACGATGACGCGTTTGGCGGGGGTTCCGGGGCGGGCGGCGACCGGTTGGACCACCAGCCCACCCAGGGCCGCGGCCATCGGCGTCACCAGATCCGCCAACCTGTCCGCGCGGGCAATCAGCGTCACGCTGCCCTTGGGGGCCGCGCGCTTGCAGGCGATTTCGACCCAGCGGCGCAGGTCCCCCGGTCGCGCCTCGCGCAGGCCGGCTTCGCGCGCGGGCGCATGGGCCGGCGACCCGGCGGAGGCCCCAAAATAGGGCGGGTTCGACACGACGTGATCCCACTGCCTGTTGCGCAGATCGGGCGGCAGGGTCAGCACATCCGCCTCTGCCACCTCGGCGGTGCCGTTGGCACGGGCCAGGGCGGCGGCGACGGGTTCTGTCTCCAGGCCCGTCAAGGTCAGACCGGGCACCCGCGTGCCCAGGCAATACATCACGGCCCCCACACCGCAGCCCAGATCCAGCACGCTTTGCCCCGCACGGGCCGGCACGGCGGCGGCCAGCAACACGGCGTCGGATCCGGCACGGAACCCTGTCACCGTTTGCCGCAGCACCAGCCGCCCGCCAAGGAACGCATCCCGCGTCTGGGTCATTCGGACACGGCGACCCCGTTGTCGGACATCGTGGCGCGCGCCAGGAACAGATCCCGGTCCGCCACCATCATCCGGCGCGGCAATATGCCGATGGATCCCTCCAACACCGACGTGTTGGCGTCCAGAACGAAGCAGTCTATACCCTCGCCGTCCAGAAGGGCGGAAGCAAATGCGATGATCGTCGGGTCGTTGGTGCGCAGAAGTTCTTTCATGGCAAACAGCTATGGGCCCGCGCGGCCCTTGTCGAGATAGGGACCCCATGACCGACGCCAAACCGATCAAACCGCACGAACGTCTTGCAGCCGCCTGCGCCGCCGAGATGGAGTCGGTGAATGCGGTCATCCGGGGACGCATGGCCTCGGAGCACGCGCCGCGGATTCCCGAGGTGACGGCCCATCTGGTCGAGGCGGGCGGCAAACGGGTCCGCCCCCTGCTGACCGTGGCCTGTGCCAAGATGTGCGGTGTCCAGGGCGACGACCACATCAAGCTGGCCGCGACGGTAGAGTTCATCCACACCGCCACCCTGCTGCACGACGACGTCGTCGACGAAAGCGATCAGCGCCGCGGGCGGCCCACGGCGAACCTGCTGTGGGACAACCAGTCCAGCGTCCTGGTCGGCGACTATCTGTTCGCCCGCTCGTTCCAGTTGATGGTCGAGACGGGCAGCCTGCGGGTGCTCGACATCCTGTCGGGCGCGGCGGCCACGATCGCCGAGGGCGAGGTCCTGCAACTGACCGCCGCGCGCAATCTGGCAACCACGGAGGCAACCTATCTGCAGGTGGTGCGCGGCAAGACGGCGGCGCTGTTCGAAGCGGCGGCCAAGGTTGGCGGCGTGGTTGCAGGGGCCCCCGAAGACCAGGTGGAGGCCCTGGCGGAGTTTGGCGACGCGCTGGGGGTCAGCTTTCAGATCGTGGATGACTGGCTGGACTATGGCGGCGCCGGCGACAGTATCGGCAAGAACCTGGGCGATGACTTCCGCGAGGGCAAGCTGACCCTGCCGGTGATCCGCGCCCTGGCCCGTGGCGACGACGCGGAACGGGCGTTCTGGAAGGCCGCGCTTGAACAGGGCAAGGCCGACGACCTGGACCGCGCCCGCGCCATCCTGGCCCGACACGGCACGCTGGACGAAACCCGGCTGGAGGCACTGGCCTGGCGCGACCGCGCCAAGGCGGCGCTGACCCGCCTGCCGCCATCCGATCTGCGCGATATGCTGGGCGATCTGGCCGATTACGTGGTGGCCCGCGCGCATTGACGGGTCAGGCGGCCTGAAGCCCGCCCTACGGCCTTATGATTGCTGGCGGTTGCGTTCACACGTCGGCCGCCCGGCGATCCAGTCAGGACAGGCGCGTCGCGCGCACCCACCATCCCGGCCGCGCAAGGTGGCGGGCGGCGCGGGCGGCGGCGGCTTGGGTGGGATACAGACCAAAGCAGGTTGCCCCCGATCCCGACATCCGCACGACGCCGGCATCCGTCTGATGCAGGGCCGTGCGAACCTCGTCGATGCCGGGGGCCACGGCCATCGCCGGGTTTTCAAGGTCGTTGCGCTGTCGCCGCAGCCAATGGATCAACGCCTCTGCATCGTGCCAGCGCGGCAGGTCCCCGTGGCCCATGTTGTCGGGCGAGGCCAGCCCTGCGAACACCGCACCCGTCGGCACCGCAAGGCCGGGATTGACCAACACCGCGTGCACCTTTGGCATCGACACCGCCGCAACCCGATCCCCGATCCCCCGCATGTGCGCTGCGCGCCCAAGCGTGCAAACCGGCAGATCGGCCCCCAACGTCAAAAGCTGCGCCACGCCGGGGTCCGCCCCCACCCCCCGCAGCGCGGCGGCGGCATCGGCGGAGCCACCGCCGATGCCCGCCGGATGGGGCAGCTGCTTGTCCAGGGTAACGGCCCGCGGCTGTCCGACCAGGGTCAGCGCGCGACGGATCAGGTTTCGGTCGTCGGTGGGCACGCCTTTGGCAAAGGGCCCCGTGACCCGTAGGTGGTCGCCTGGCGCCAACACCAGACGATCCCCCACATCCGCAAAGGCCACCAGCGAGTCGAGCAGGTGGTATCCATCCGCCCGCCGTCCCGTCACATGCAGCGTCAGGTTGATCTTGGCGGCGGCAAAGACCTCTTCGGTCCCGGAGGCCGGCATATCAGTCCTGCGCGGCCTTCAGGGGGCCGGCACCGCCTTCCTCTTCGAGGACGACATCCAGACCGACCTCCAGCTTGCGGCGGATGCGGACGGCCTCGTCTTCTTCGGGGTCGAGCGACAGCGCGCGGTGCCACTGAAACTCCGCCTCTCGCTTGCGGCCAACAGTCCAGAGAACGTCACCCAGGTGATCGTTGATGATCGGGTCGAGCGGTTCAAGTTGGGCCGCCCGCTCCATCGGGGCCACCGCCTCCTCATAGCGGCCCAGGCGGTAGTAGACCCAGCCAAGCGAATCCGTGATGTAGCCATCGTCCGGCCGGGCGGCGACGGCCCGTTCGATCATGTCCAGCGCCTCGGCCAGTTTCACCCGCTTTTCCACCAGGCCATACCCGAGGTAGTTCAGAACCTGCGGCTGATCCGGGTTCAGTTCCAGCGCCTTGCGGAAATCTGCCTCTGCCGCGTCCCAAAGGTCCTGTCGTTCCTGGGTGATCCCGCGCACGTAGTGCAGATACCAATCGCGGCGGCTCTCCTCTTCGATCATGGAGATGGCCTGACCATAGGCAGATGTGCTTTCGGCAAAGCGGTCCAACCGGCGCAGGGTATCGCCATAAGCGGCCCAGACTTCCCGCCGTTCGGGGTTGGATTTGGTCAGGGCCGACAGCACTTCGACTGCCGCGTCTTCCTTGCCCGAGGCCAGCAGAACCTCTGCGCGGGTGATTTCCGCCCCGAAAAAGGCCGGGTGATTGCGCGGCACGCGGTTGAGCACCTCGTTGGCGAGATCGTATTGGCCCTGCTCTTCGAGCAGCTCGGCGGTCAGGACCAAGGCTTCCATGTGGCTGGGGCGCAAGGCATTGGCAGCGCGCGCCGACAACAGCGTGAACGTCGGCGATGTCTCTCCGGCGAAGATGGCGGCCAGGGTAAAGTAGGCCTCGGCCATGCCGTCGGGTGCCTGGGTGATAAAATTCCAGCCGATGTCTTGACCGGCTTCTACGCGGGCGGCCAGATCCTGCAGGGCCGGGCTGTTGGTCGCATCGTTGGCCTGGGCCAGCATTTCCAGGGCGTCATCGCTCCGATCCAGTTGCAACAGGATCTGCGCATGAGCCTCGACCCCCCGGCTGGACACACCGATCGGGCCAAAGGCCCGGCCAGACAGGATCTCATCCGCGCCAGCGAAATCGCCCGACCAGGCAAGCACATAGGCACGGTGCAGATGCGCGATGGGCGCAAACCCTTCGGTCGTGGCCAGCGCGTCCAGCGCGGCCAGCGCGTCCTCGGTCCGGCCCTGCCCCACGGCAATCCAACCACGCAGCAGCCCATCCAGCAGCGCCCCCGCCACGCCGCGTTCGTCGATCAGCGCCAGCGCCGCGTCATAGTCCCCCTCGCGCAGGAAGTTCACCAGTTCGGCACCATCCGCGAACTGGCTGGGCGTGTTGGATGCGCGCAGCAGACCCGCCGCCCGCGCGGCCCGGTCGAAATCGCCCACGGCGGAATAGATCACGACGGCATTTTCCAGGATGCGCGGGTTCGCGGCACCGCGCGCGATCAGCGCGTCGTAATAGGTCGCGGCATTGTCGTAGTCGTTGGAATAGCCTGCGATCCGGGCCGCCAGATAGGGACCGGACAGGCCCTGCGCCTGCACCGCCGCCCCCAGGGGCGCGATCAGCAGGGTGGAGGCCACAAGCAGGGAACGAAACAGCATCGACGCAATCCTCGAACAGGGGGTTCGCGCCACGCTAGGGGGCCGCCGCGACCGGCGCAAGCGGACCGAGGTCTGCACGGGGGCCATGGGCGGCCCACCGCGTTCACAGGTTCGTGGGGTGGGTTACATGTTCGGGTAATTCGGCCCGTCACCGCCCTGTGGCACGGTCCAGACGATGTTCTGCGCCGGATCCTTGATGTCGCAGGTCTTGCAGTGGACGCAGTTCTGGAAGTTGATCACGAACTTCACATCCGGCTCTTCGCCCACGAATTCGTAGACGCCCGCCGGGCAGTAGCGCTGCGAAGGACCGGCATATTGCCGATAGTCGACCTGCACCGGCACCATCGGATCCTTCAGCGTCAGGTGCGCGGGCTGGCTTTCTTCGTGGTTGGTCGCGGCAAAAGCCACGTTGGTCAGCCGGTCGAAAGACAGCTTGCCGTCAGGTTTGGGGTAGTCGATCGGCTCGTGCAGGGTGGCGAGCTGGGTGGACTCCGCGTCGGACTTGCCATGTTTCGCGGTAAAGGGCGACCAGCCGACCAGGTTGTTCATCCACATAGATGCGCCACCGACGGTCAGTGACGCCATGAGGCCGTAGTTCGACCACAGCGGCTTGACGTTGCGCACCCGCTTCAGGTCCTTGCCGATAGGGCCCTGTCGGACCTCGGCGTTGTAGTCGTCCAGGGTGTCCGATGCACGGCCCGCCTCGATGGCGGCATGGGCGGCCTCGGCCGCGGCCTTGCCCGACAGCATGGCGTTGTGGTTGCCCTTGATGCGCGGCACGTTGACCATGCCCGCCGCACAGCCCAGCAGCGTGCCGCCCGGAAAGGCCGTCTTGGGCAGCGACTGCCAGCCGCCCTCGGTGATGGCGCGCGCGCCATAGGCCACGCGCTTGCCGCCTTCCAGCAGCTCGGCCACCATCGGGTGATGCTTGAACCGCTGAAATTCCATGTAGGGGAAGACGTAGGGGTTCTTGTAGTTCAGGTGCACGACAAAGCCGACATAGACTTGGTTGTTGTCCAGGTGATAGATGAACGACCCGCCGCCCGCATTGGACCCCAGGGGCCAGCCCATGGTGTGCACGACCTTGCCGGGCTGATGCTTGGCGGGGTCGATTTCCCAGATTTCCTTCATGCCGAGGCCGTATTTCTGCACGTCCGCGTCGGCGGCCAGATCGAACTTTTCGATAACCTGTTTCGACAGCGAACCGCGCACGCCTTCGCCCAGCATCACGTATTTGCCGTGCAGCTCCATCCCCGGCTCATAGCCGTCGCCCCTGGACCCATCGGCGGCCTTGCCGAATTCGCCAGCGACGACGCCCTTCACCGCGCCGCTGTCGTCATAGACCAGCTCCGAACAGGCCATGCCCGGAAAGATCTCGACGCCCAGCTCCTCGGCCTGTTCGGCCATCCAGCGACAGACGTTGCCCATGGAAACGACGTAGTTGCCGTGGTTGTTCATCAGCGGCGGCATGGCAAAATTGGGCACCCGCGCGCGCCCTTCCGGGCCCAGCAGATAGAAGCTGTCGGAGGTGACGGGCACGTTCAGGGGGGCGCCCTTTTCCTTCCAGTCGGGGATCAGCGCGTTCAGGCCCGAAGGGTCGAGAACCGCCCCAGACAGGATATGCGCCCCCACTTCGGACCCCTTTTCCAACACGACGACCGACCGGTCCGGGTCCAGCTGCTTGAGCCGGATCGCCGCCGACAGGCCCGCAGGCCCTGCACCGACGATGACGACGTCGTATTCCATGCTTTCGCGCTCAATGGTGTCGGACATGGCTCGGCTCCCTGGAAAACTGTTGGCGTGGGTATGAGGCGGGCGCGCCAGAGGGTCAATCGAGACGCAGCGACGCGCAACATCATGTCGCAAAGAAAGTCGCACCTGCAGCGCAGGCAGGCGTTGCGGATCGGAAACGCGGCAGGTTTCTTCTTGGCCCAAACACAGCCGCCGAAGGCACCGAGTGTTCCCCCGCCCGCGCGCCTCCGCTAAGGGGGCGCAACCCGCCCGCGTTCCCCGGAGACTGCCATGACCCCGTTTCGCATCGTGATGCTGATCCTCTGCGTTCTGGGCGTCGTGTTGCCGATGCGGTATTTTCTGCCCTGGCTGTCGGCCAACGACTGGGACCTGGGCGCGATGGTCGATGCCTGGCACGTCAATGACGCGTCGTCGGGGCTGGTCTGGGATCTGACCGTGGCCGCCGTGACCCTGACGGTCTGGATCATCTGGGAATGTGTTCGCAAACGCGACTGGCTGGGCCTGATCGCCATTCCCGCCACCTATTTCGTGGGCGTCTCGCTGGGCCTGCCCCTTTATCTCTATCTGCGGAGCCGTTGATCCATGGACCATTTTCTTTACCGCGACGGCACCCTCCATGCCGAAGACGTGCCCCTGACCGACATCGCGCGCACCGTCGGCACACCGGCCTACGTCTATTCCGCCGCCACCTTGCTGCGGCACTACGCCCTGTTCGACGACGCGCTGGCCTGGGGGCCGCATCTGGTCTGCTATGCGGTCAAGGCGGCGTCCAACGTGGCGATCCTGAAGCTGCTGGGCGATGCGGGGGCGGGGATGGATGTCGTCTCCGAAGGCGAATACCGCCGCGCGCGGGCCGCAGGCGTGCCCGGTGACCGGATCGTCTTTTCCGGCGTGGGCAAGACCGAGGGCGAAATGCGCTACGTGCTGACCCACGGCATCCGCCAGATCAACCTGGAGAGCGAGCCGGAGTACCGCCTGCTGAGCCGTGTCGCGACCGAGTTGGGCGTCGAGGTGCCCGTAACCGTGCGCGTGAACCCCGACGTGGACGCCAAGACCCACGAAAAGATCGCCACCGGCAAATCCGACAACAAGTTCGGCATCCCCATCGCCCGTGCCCGCGACGTCTATGCGGAAATCGCGGCGCTGCCCGGTCTGCGGATCGTGGGAATCGACGTGCACATCGGGTCGCAACTGGTCGATCTGGACCCGTTCCGGCTGGCCTATCGCAAGGTGGCGCAGTTGACCGAGGCCCTGCGCGCGGACGGCCACAGCATTGAACGGCTGGATCTGGGGGGCGGGCTGGGCATTCCTTACGCCCGGTCCAACCTGGCCCCTCCGGTGCCGATGGAATACGGTCAGGTCATTCGCGACGAAGTCGGCCACCTGGGCTGCGAAATCGAGATCGAGCCGGGCCGCCTGATCGCGGGCAACGCGGGCATCCTGCTGACGCAGACGATCTTTGTGAAGGAAGGCGAGGGCCGCGATTTCCTGATCGTCGACGCCGCCATGAACGACCTGATCCGCCCGGCCATGTACGGCGCGCACCACGACATCGTCCCGGTGATCGAACCGGCCCCCGGCACCGATCAGCGTCCCTATGACATCGTCGGTCCGATCTGCGAGAGCGGCGATACCTTTGCCAAGGGCCGCGACATGGTGCCGCTGTCGGCGGGCGACCTGATCGCCTTTCGCAGCGCCGGGGCCTACGGCGCGGTCATGTCCAGCGAGTATAATTCGCGCCCCCTGATCCCCGAAGTGCTGGTCCAGGGTGATCACTACGCGGTGATCCGCGCACGTCCGACCTTTGACGAGATGATTTCCCGCGATACCATTCCCGAATGGCTTGGCGACGACTAGGTACAAGCCAACCCCCAGCGGGAGAGACGGGTGGCCGACGCTAAGGACGATCAGACCTTCACCAACCTGCAAGGCCAACTTCGGCTGACCCGCGCGGGCCTTTGGGCCGAGCGTCTGACACGGGCGTTCTGGCCCGCCTGGTCCGTGGCCTTTGTCGCGCTCGCCGTCTGGTCCGCCGAAATGATCCCCCCGTTTTGGACCAATGGCCTGTTGGTCGCCCTGGCGGGTCTTTGCCTCGTGCTGGTGGTCCTCGGCGTGCGCGCCTTTCGGGTGCCGACCGCGGCCGAGGCGCGGGATCGGCTGGACGCCACCCTGCCCGGTCGGCCCCTGGCGACGCTGGACGACGATCAGGCGATCGGCGCGGCAGACCCGGCGTCGGCCGCGGTCTGGGCCGCGCACCGCCGCCGTATGGCCGCCCGGCTGTCCGGTGCCCGCGCCGTCGCCCCCGACCTGAAGGTCGCCAGCCGCGACCCCTACGCGCTGCGCTACATGGCGGTTCTGCTGGCCGCACTCGGCCTGCTGTTCGGCACGATCCTGCGGGTGCCGGAGGCACCTGTTCTGTCGGGCCCCGGCCAACAGCTCGCCACCGGCCCCGCCTGGGAAGGCTGGCTGGAACCGCCACGCCACACCGGTCTGCCGACGCTTGCCCTGTCGGAACTCCCCACCGGAGAGGTCGAGATCCCCGAAGGCACCCGTGTCACCCTGCGGCTCTATGGCGAGGTTGGAGCGCTGTCGGTGGCCGAGACCGTCTCTGGCCGTGCCGAGACGGGCCCGACCGAGCCGATCCAGGACTTTACGGTCACCCGATCCGGCACCCTCACGATCGAGGGCCCCGAAAACGCGCCCAGTTGGTCGCTGATCGCCACCCCCGACGCCGCCCCCGAGATTTCCATCGACGGCGCGCCGGGGTTTGAGCATCCCGACCTGGTCACCCTGCCCTGGCGCGCGTCTGACGACTTTGGCGTGGTGGCCGCGCAGATCACACTGGCGCTGGATGGCAACGCCGCCGACCGCCGCCACGGCCTGATGGTCGAGCCGGAGCCGCGCGACGCCCTGACCCTGGACATGTCGTTGCCGATCTCTGGCGACCGCTCCGAAATCGTCGAAATCTTCCGGGCGGATCTGACCAAACATCCGCTGGCGGGCATGCCGGTCACCGCAACCCTGGTGGCCGAAGACGCCGCCGGTCAACTGGGCGACAGCCTTCACGCGATCATCCTGCCGGGGCGCGCGTTTTACGACAAGACCGCTGCCGCCCTGATCGAACAGCGCCGCGACCTGTTCTGGGCACGGGCCAATCAGCGACGCGTGACGCAGATCCTGAAGGCCGTCACCTGGAAGGCGGACGATCTGTTTACCAATCCCTCCGCCTATCTGATCACGCGGATGGCCATCCGCCGGCTGGAAGGCGGACCGCTTACGCAACAGACGCGGGACGAGGTGGCAGAGATGCTCTGGCAGGCGGCTGTGCGGCTGGAGGAAAACTCTCTCGACAGCGCGCGCGAACGTCTGGAACAGGCGCAGGAACGTTTGTCCGAAGCCATCCGCCAGAACGCCCCGCCCGAGGAAATCGCACGCCTGATGCAGGAAATGCGCGAGGCGATGGACGATTACACCCGCCAGTTGGCGCAGCAGCAGGGCCAGGAGGGACAGCAAGGGCAACAGCAGGCCCAGGGCGAGATGCAGGAAGTCACGCCGGACATGCTGGACCAGATGATGCAGCGCATCGAAGAGCTGATGGAACAGGGCCGCACCGCCGAGGCGCAGGAATTGCTGCGTCAGCTTCAGGAAATGATGGAAAACATGCAGGTCACCCAGGGCCAGCCCGGTCAGGGCGGCGAGGGGCAGCAGGGCGAAGGCCAGCAAGCCATGGAAGACCTGCGCGACCAGCTGCGTGAACAACAGGGCCTGTCGGACGAGGCGTTCCGCGAGTTGCAGGAACAATTCAATCCCAACGCCCAGGCCGGTGAAAGCGCCGAGAACGAGGGCCGCAATGGCGGTCAGGGGCGCGGGACCGAGCATTCGCAGCAAGGCCAGGGCGGCGAGGGGCAGCAGGCGCAGGAACCGGGTGCCGGGTCCGAGGGCCAGCAGCAGGGACAAAGCCAGGGGGGCAGCGGCGAGCAGAGCCTCGCCCAGCGCCAGGAACAGCTGCGCCGCCAGTTGGAACAACTGCGCGGCAACCTGCCCGGTGCCGGAACCGAGGCCGGCGACGCCGCCCGCGATGCCCTGGGCCGTGCCGAACGCGCCATGCGCGAGGCCGAACGGGATCTGGAAAACGGCAACCTGGGCGGGGCGCTCGACGATCAGGCACAGGCGATGGACGCGCTGCGCGACGGCATGCAGGAACTGGGCCGTGCCATGGCCGAGGATCGCCAGAACGGACAGGGCCAGAACCAGGGCCAGGCCGCCACGCGCGAAGGCGACGGCTTTACCCGCGACCCGCTGGGCCGTCAAAGCGGCGAGGGCGGGCAGCTGGGCACGGATGAACAATTCCTGGGCGGAGCCGAAGCCGCCCGCCGGGCGCGTGACCTGATGGATGAGATCCGCAAACGGTCGGGGGAACGGGACCGGCCCAAGATCGAGCTGGACTACCTCAAACGCCTGTTGGAGCGGTTCTAGCCCTCAGCCTTCGGGCGGCAGCAAACGCGTGGTCAGCGCGTCGATGCTGACCTCCAGCGCGATCCTCTGGGCGTCGACCCAGTTGACATAGCCTGCGAGCGTATCGCCCAGGGCGGGCACCGCAGCAGCGATGGGCTGGGCAAAGACATAGGCCCCGACCAGCAGCAGCACGAGCGCCCCGATCGCCAGAAACCCGACCCGGAACCCCGAAGAGGTCGCCGGATCCGTCTCTTCGGCGGCGATCCCTGCCTCCTCGGCCTCCAGCGCGCGTTCATCGGGTCGCAGCGAAGAATTGATCTCTTCGATGTCCGGCAGCAGGTCGCGGCGCGAGGCCCGTGTGGTGCTGGCTTCGACCTGCACATCGTCATCCATGGGGGGCGCGTCCCCATCTAGATGCGACACCTCGGCGTCGCGCAAGGCGAGTGCGATGGCGTCCTGAACCTCGTCCCGGTCTTCTGCCTTGGGGGGCGCGGGCGCGACCTCGGGCTCCGTAGGCTCCGGCTCTCTTGGGGGCTCCACCGCGTCGCGGGCGCGCGCAACCGATGCCGCAGCAGCCATGCGGGCGCGTTCAGCGGCGGCGGCGGCGCGGGGGTCCGGCTCGACCGGATCACGGTCTTCTGGTTCTGGGGCTGGCGGGGCCTGCTCCTCTTCGCTGGTCTCACCCGCAGACTTGCGGCGGCGTTCGATGGCCCGACGACGGGCCTCGTGCGCGCGTTCCTGGCGCAGAATGTCCAGCGTTTCCTGGTCGGCCAACGGTCTTCTCGGGGCGGCTGCGGGAGCCGCGGCCACCTCCTCTTCGGGGGTGTCGTCTTCGTCGATTTCTTCGATGGGGTCGGCCACCGGTTCGGCCCCGCGCGGGGGCTGGAACCAGGTCGTGCCACAGTTGGAGCACTGCACATCCCGTCCGTCCGCCGGGATCATATCCACGGCGACTTCGTACTGAGCACTGCAATTGGGGCAGATAAGGCGCATGTCAGGTCTGCTATATCCCTTGGGACAGGATGAACAATCCTTGTTACCGCGCCTGATCGTTGCCGCAGTGTCAACCCCTTGGGCCCCGGCACGCCCCCCGAACGTGACCGGTTCGCAAGATTGCGTCGAAACTGTGGCTGGGGCAAAAGGTGCGCAAAGCCACCCCCGGAGAGCAGGCATATCGTGATCGAGTTGAAGCGCGCGGGCTATTCCTACGGCGGCGGCGGCATCCTGTCGGGGCTGGACCTGGTGTTGCAGCCGGGATCCTTCCATTTCCTGACGGGCCCCAGCGGTGCCGGCAAGACGACCCTGCTGAAGCTCTGCTATGGCGAGTTGAAACCGTCCGAGGGCGTCGTCGAGCTGTTCGGACGCGACAGCCGCAGCCTGACCCGCGACGGTCTGGCGCGCCTGCGCCAGAGGGTCGGCGTCGTGCACCAGGATTGTCTGTTTCTGGATCATCTGCCGATCTCCGAGAACATCGCCCTGCCCCTGACCGTCGCCGGACGCGACGTCGCCTCCGAGGCCGAAAGCCTGAGCCAGCTGATCACCTGGGTCGGCTTGTCCCACCGCGCCGAGGCCCGCCCACCAGAGCTGTCGGGCGGGGAACGCCAACGCGCGGCCCTGGCACGCGCCATCATCATGGACCCCGACGTCATCATCGCGGACGAGCCGACCGGCAACATCGACTGGGACATGTCCCAGCGCCTGCTGACCCTGCTGGTCGAGCTGAACCGCCTGGGCAAGACCATCCTGATCGCAACCCATGACCTGGCCCTGATCCGGGCGGCCAAGTCGCAGGTGTCGGCCCGCGTGTTGCGCCTGGCGGGCGGGCAAGTGATGGCCGCGGGGGCCGAGTTGTGAGCGCGCTGGCCGACCGATTGAGCGGGATTGCCGCGCTGGCCATTGGCGACCGGCAGGCCGACCGCGTGGTGCCGCCCACGGGGTTCACCGTCTGGCTGACCGTCCTCACCTCGGCGGCGATGGCCTTTCTCGCGGTCTTTGCCCTGGCGCTGACGCTGGCGACAGGGCGGCTGGCCGATCGGTGGTCCGACAGTCTGGCGCAGGCCATGACCATCCGCATTTCCGCCCCCGCCGAACAGGCGCAGGCCCAGACCGATGCGGTGCTGGCGATTCTGGACGGCACGCCGGGTGTTGCATCTGCCCGAGCGCTGGATGCCGCCGAACAGGCCGCCCTGCTGGAGCCGTGGCTGGGCCCCGACCTGCCGCTGGACCGTCTGCCCCTGCCCCGCCTGATCGAAGTCGTGGGCGACGCCCTGGACGCGCGGGGCCTGCGCCTGCGCCTGGCCGCCGAGGTGCCCGGTGCCGTGCTGGACGATCACACCCGCTGGCGCGCACCCCTGGTCGAGGCGGCGGGACGCCTGCGCCTGCTGGGCTGGACCGCACTGCTGCTGATTGCGGGGGTTCTGGGGGCCATGGTGACCCTGGGCGCGCAGGCGGCGCTCGCCGCCAATGCAGCGGTCATTCGCGTGCTGCGCCTTGTGGGGGCCCGCGACACCTATGTCGCCCGCGCCTTTACCCGGCGGTTCACCCTGCGTGCCTTGACCGGGGCGGTTCTGGGCACGGGCCTGGGCATGGCTGCGATTGCCGCCCTGCCCAGCACCGAGGCGGCGGGCGGTTTCCTGACCGGACTGGCCTTTGCCGGATGGGGCTGGGTGCTACCGCTGGTCATCCCGCCCTTTGCAGCCACGGTCGCGTTCGCGGCCACCCGCCGCGCGGCCTTTCGCGCGCTCACCCGTTTCGAGTAAGGTCGCCCGATGCAACTGATCCGATCCCTCGCGTTCAACGCGTCCATGTATGTCTGGATGGCCATTGTGGGCATCGCCTTTGCCCCCTGGGCCATCGCCTCGCCCGAGGGCGCGCGCGCCGGGTGCAGCTATTACGCGTCCTCGGTGCGCAAGATGCTGGCCGCGATGACGGGCCTGCGCACCGAAGTGCGGGGGCCGATCCCGTCGGGCGAAGTCCTGGTCGCGGCCAAGCACCAGTCGTTCCTCGACATCATCGTGATCTGGGATGCGCTGTCGCGGCCATTCTTCATCATGAAGGCCATCCTGCGGTTTGCCCCGTTCCTGGGCCAATACGCCCTGCGCCTGGGGTGCATCCCGGTGCATCGCGGCAAACGCACCGAAGCGATCAAGATGATGCTGGCCGAGGTCCGGTCCGGGAAACGGGCGGGCGGGCAATTGCTGATCTATCCGCAAGGCACCCGCGTCGCGCCCGGGGTCAAACGGCCCTACAAGATCGGGACCTTTGCGCTTTATGACCAGATGAAGCAGCCCTGCGTGCCAGTCGCGACCAATGTGGGGGTGTTCTGGCCCAAGCGCGGCGCGTTGCGCAAACCGGGCCTGGGGGTCGTCGAGTTCCTGGAACCGATCCCGCCAGGCCTGGACCGCGCGACGTTCATGGCGCTGCTGGAAGAGCGGATCGAAACGGCGTCGAACCGTCTGCTGCAAGAAGCAGGCTTTCCAGTCGCGCCCGGCGTGGCCCCCCTATCTGATCCCGCCGCGATCCCACCGGAGGAGATCACCGACAAGCGGTGATCTCAGGGTGCTCGCCCCCCGGCCTTCGGCAGAGGCATTTAGGGCCAAGTAGCAAGGGCACCGCGCTGTCGACGGGCATCCGGGCGGCCTTGCGGTCTGCGGCCCGCTCCGAAAAGAGGGCAGCGGGCGTGGTCGGGTTTGACAGGAAGGCGGAGCAGCAATGACACGGGCGATCATGGTGCAGGGCGCGGGCTCCAACGTGGGCAAGTCGATGCTGGTCGCGGGACTGTGTCGCCACTTTGCGCGCCAAGGCCTGCGGGTCCGGCCCTTCAAGCCGCAGAACATGTCCAACAACGCCGCCGTCACCGCCGATGGTGGCGAGATCGGGCGGGCGCAGGCCTTGCAAGCGCTGGCCTGCGGGGTGCCCCCCGTGGTGGACATGAACCCCGTCCTGCTGAAGCCCGAAACGGAGACCGGCTCTCAGGTCATCGTGCAGGGGCAGCGGTTGGCCACCGTCAAGGCGCGGGACTATGCGGCCCTGAAACCGCAGTTGCTGGCGGCCTGCCTGGACAGCTTTCATCGTCTGGCACGGGACGCCGATCTGGTGATCGTGGAGGGGGCGGGCAGCCCAGCAGAGATCAACCTGCGCGCGGGCGACATCGCCAACATGGGCTTTGCCGAGGCGGCGGACGTGCCGGTCATCCTGGCCGGCGACATCGACCGGGGCGGCGTGATCGCGCAACTGGTGGGCACCAAGGCGGTTCTGGACCCGCGCGATGCCGCGCGGATCAAGGGGTTTCTGGTCAACAAGTTCCGGGGCGATGTCACCCTGTTCGACGAGGGCATGACCCAGATCGCCGCGCGCACCGATTGGGCGGCTCTGGGGGTCGTTCCCTGGTTCACAGAGGCCCACCGCCTGCCCGCCGAAGACATCCTCGACATCCGCAGCACCCCGCGCGCGGGGGCCTTTCGCATCGCCGTGCCGCGCCTGACGCGGATCGCGAACTTCGACGATCTGGACCCGCTCAGCGCGGATCCCGCGCTGTCGGTCGAGGTCATCTCGCCGGGCCGTCCCCTGCCGGTTTGCGACCTGGTGCTGATCCCGGGATCGAAAACGACGATCGCGGATCTGGCGGCCTTTCGCGCCGAAGGCTGGGATATCGACCTGGCCGCGCATGTCCGGCGGGGCGGTCACGTTCTGGGCATTTGCGGCGGCTACCAGATGCTTGGCCAGACCATTTCCGACCCCGACGGATTGGAAGGCCCGCCCCGAACGGTGCCGGGCCTGGGGCTGTTGGATGTGGCGACCGTGATGCGACCGCAGAAGCACCTGAGCCGCGTCACCGCGCGCGACCTGGCGTCGGACACCCCCGTTACCGGCTACGAGATCCACCTGGGCGACACCACCGGCCCCGACACGGCGCGCGGCTGGTTGGAGCGGGCGGGCACACGGATCGGAGCCGAAGACCCCAGCGGGCGGGTGCGCGGATGCTACCTGCACGGGCTGTTTTCGGGCGACGCCTTTCGCGCGGCCTACCTCCGGCGACTGGGCGCGCAGGCGACCGAAGGCGACTATGGCGCGGGGGTCGAGGCGGTGCTGGACCAGTTGGCCGGGCACCTTGACGGATCGCTCGATCTGCCGCTGATTCTGTCGATGTCGGGGCCGGTTATCCCATAACGATTGCCGCAGGGGCGGCGCGTGTTATCCTTCTGCCCGATAGTGAAGCAAGCATTTCGGAGCCCTGCATGTCCAAACGCCCCTTTCTCAAGACGCTCGCCGTTCTTTTGACCCTTGGTGCCGCGCCCGCCATGGCGGCACAATGCATCACCAGCCAGAACCAGTTCGGCGCCTACAAAGCCGGTCTGGCGCAGGATGCGGCGGCCGCAGGCGTGGGGCAGCGCGGGCTGCAAGCCCTTCAGGGTGCGACACTTTCCGGGATCACCTGGCGGTTCGAATCGAACCCGGCCAGTCAAAGCGGCGTGTCGCAGGGCGATCCGGCGACGTTCCTGGCAAAACGGTCCGGCAGCTCGGCGCAGAGCTTCGTCAACCGCGTCCAGCAAAAGGTAAACGCCAACGCCAACACCTTTGCCGCGTTGGAGCGGTCCTACGGCGTGCCCGGTTCGATCCTGGCGACGATCTGGGGCTTGGAGACATCCTGGGGGGGCTACACGGGCCGGACGCCGATCGTGGACGGGGCCGTGACGCTGGCGTCCTACTGCCGTCGTCACCCACGGTTCGAAAGCCATGCGATCGCGGCGCTGAAGCTTGCGGATCAAGGGGTTATCAACCAAGGCACCCAGGGCGGGCCATCGGGCGAACTGGGCCACATGCAGTTTCTGGCGGGCAACTGGGCGCGGTTCGGCGTAGATGCCACGGGCGACGGGCGGGCCGATCCCTATAACGCGGTGGATGCCTTGGCGTCGGCTGCGAACATGTTGCGCGCAAACGGCTGGCGCGCCGGGCAGCCGTTCGGCGAGGGGACCGCGAACTTCCGCGTTTTGTCCGCCTGGAACGACAGCGGCAATTACCAGCGCGCGATTGCCTATTCGGCTGAACGGGTTCGGTAACGGGGGATTCCCCCGTTTTGGGGGACCTTTCCCAGGCCATTTGTACGTTTTGGGGGAAACGAGCGGGACGCGGTTTTGATCAACCAGCGGTCCGCTCGTCAGATGATCCTGAAATGACCGTCACCGTTTGGTGGGGCGTCAGACTGTCCCTTTGTGACAGGCGACGTGTGCGGGTGGCGGGACTCGAACCCGCACGGGCGATGCCCTTCAGATTTTAAGTCTGATGTGTCTACCATTCCACCACACCCGCATGACCCCGCTTTAGGCAGGGGGGCCGGGCCTTGGCAAGTCAGAGATCGATGGCGCGGTCTTCGGGATCGACGGCGAGGTCGAGGAACCGCCGTTCGCTGAGCCAGGGGTTCAGCGCCATTGCGGCGCGAATGGCGGCCTGTCCGTCGGCCACACGATCCAGCGCGATCAGCGTCAGCCCCCTGCCCGCAATCGCCGCCACGTGGCGCGGGCGCAACTCGATGGCGCGGTCCAGATCCACAAGGGCCGCCTCGTAATCTTCGCGGATGAAGTTGGCAAAGGCGCGCTGGTTGTAGCCCTCGGCGTAGCGCGGGCAGTAGGCGATCAAGGCGTCGAAGGCGATGACCGCGCCCGTCAGATCGAAGGCCTGTCGCCGTTGCATTCCTTCGTCCAGAAGTTCCTGCGCGCGGAGGTCGGGGGCCTTGACCCACTCCTCCCACATGCGGGCGGATACGCCGCGCGCGGCCTGTTCGCTGCCGACCTGCTGCACCTCGGCCAGGAGGGCGTCCATCCGGGCGGAAATGTCGGGCGCGGGCGGGCAGTCGGCCCAGCCGGGTCCGGTCAGAGCGAGGAGGCAGGCAAAGGCGACACGGGTAAGCATGGCCTGAATGGTGCCACGATCCGGCGATCCGTCAAGTCACAAGGCGGTGCGCCCGCCCTGCCCCAGTCAGTTGCGCGCGGTTTCCACCGCCGAGACGGTCTTACCCACCGGGGCAAAGGCTGGTGTGCGGGCAAATTCCGAGATCAGGGCGTCCAGCTCCCCTTCCATCACAGCGGCCAGGGCGACGGGGCGTCCCTCCCACTCGGCCTTGGCGGAAATGACCGAGACGACGCGGACTTCGCCGTTGTAGGTCGCGAACACCGGTGCCCCGGAGGAGCCGAATTCGACCGAGCAGGACAACACCAGAACGTCGTCGTCGCGGGTCAGGATAGAGCAGTCGTTTTCATGGGCCGGGGCTTCGGCGCGGTTCTTGCCGTAGCTGACGACCTGCACGCTTTGACCGGCATGCACGCGGACCTGGGTGCGGAAGGGTTGAACGTAGCCGTTGCGCACGGGCCGGTCGAGTTCCAGAAGCGCGATATCGGCCCCCACGCGGCCCAGCCGGTCGGGATCATAGAAGTCGTATTCCGGGTGGATCACAACCCGACGGATCCCGCGATAGGCCTCGGCCCGGCCAAAGCGAAGCCCGGCCTGAAACTCGATCTCTTCTACCGGAACGGGTTCGTTGGTGACCTTGTCATAAAGGCAATGCGCCGCCGTCAGCACCACATCCGCCGTCACCAGCGCCGCCGTGCAAAAACCGGTGTCGCCAAAGTTGAGGCGGCCCACCGCCTCCCAGCCGCGGTTGTCGTCGGCGGTCCGCAGGGTTTGCAGGTTGGTCTCGTCCGCCAGGCCCGGCAGGGTGGCGGCAAGGCCGAGGATCGCGGCTGCGACAGTCTTGCGCAATGTGGTCATCATCGAAGGCACCCCAATTTATCTGACCCCGGAATAGGGGGCGAAGGCGGCAACCTCGGGTCCGGATTGTTGCCGGAACGGGAAAAGATAAGGGTGATTTTAGGCGTATTGTGTCAGTTTTCGGGCCTGACAAAGCGGATTGTCCCGCTGCGCGCCGCCCCTGGGCGCAATGTTTTGCGCACCGGCGGCAGGGCCGGATTGCGGGCAAACGCGCGGGTCAGGGCATCCAGCCCCGCCTCGACCGGGACGGCCAGGGCCACCTTCTGCCCAGACAGCCGCGACATGGCCGAGATCAGCGCCACGATGCGCAGGCCCTGGGGCGTGGCCACGAAAACGGGCGAACCGGAGGCCCCGAAATCCACATCACAGGTCAGCACGAGCAACCGCGCGTCCCGGTCCAGAACGGTGCAGCCATCTTCGTGCGAGGGGGCCTCGGACCGGCCGCGGGCGTAGCTGATGACCTGAACGGCCGCGCCGCGCGCCAGGCGGCCATGGGCGGGAAACGGCTGGATGCCGGGTGTATCGAGCGCGCGGTCAAGCTCCAACAAGGCGACATCGGCGGCGATGGCCGCGCCGCTGGCCCCATTGCCGTGGCGATAGTCGGGATGAATCACCATGCGACGCACCCGGCGGATGGCGGCGGCCTGCCCCGCGTTAAGCCCCGCACGGAAGGTCATCGTATCGATCTGCGCAGGCGTGTTGGTGTCGGCAAACAGGCAATGCGCGGCGGTCAGCACCAGCCGTGGCGAAACCAGCGCCCCGGTGCAGAACGCCCGCGTGCCGATATCGAGGCGTCCCACCGCCTCGACCCCGCGCATCTGATCCGAGGAAAGCGCGCGCAGCCCCTGGGCCCCGGCGGGCAGAGCGAACAGGCAGAGCAGAAGCAGAAGGCGCATGGCGGATCCCCGGTCGTGTCGGTCCCATGTCGCAACGGGGTGCGGCGAAACCGGGGCACACCTGCGGCAACGGTCGGGACACGCGCAGGGGGCCGGGGGACGCCCCCCGGACCCCCGTGGGCCAACAACAGCGCATCGCCTTGGCTGGGTCGTCGGGGGGCCAGCGTGGAAGGCCCCCGTCCGTATCAACGCAGCTTTGGCGGCTCCGGCTTGCGGGGGCCGGGTTCGAAGGTCTCGATCGCCGGGGGGACAGGGCCACCGGTCGCCCAGTCCAGCAATTCGACCGTGTGGACGATCGGGACCGATGCCGCGCTGCCGATCTGCATCATGCAGCCGATGTTGCCTGCCGCGATGACGTCGGGCTGCCGCGCCTCGAGGGTGGCAACCTTGCGGCGTTTCAGCTCTTGGCTGATCTCGGGCTGCATCAGGTTGTAGGTGCCCGCCGAGCCGCAGCACAGGTGGGGATCCTTGGGTTCGAGCACGGTAAAGCCCGCGCGCTTCAACAGATCCTTGGGCGCACCCTTGATCTGCTGCCCGTGCTGCAGAGAACAGGCGGCGTGGTAGGCGACCTGCATCGGGCCGGTCCCCGTGTCCGCGGGCGTGCGGTCGGTGGGGATGCCACCTACGCCATCGCGGGCCGGGCGCGGCGGGGTTTGAAAGGGGTGATCCCTGGGCATCAGGTCAAGCAGCACCTCGGAGACGTCGCGGGCGAGCGCGCTGACCCGCGCCGCGTCCTGGGCCAGGGGACCGTTGCGGAACATATGGCCATAGTCCTTGACCGTCGTGCCGCAGCCCGAGGTGTTGATCACGATCGCATCCAGCCCCAGGCCGTCGGCCTCGCGCACCCAGGCCTTGATGTTGCGCGCGGCGAAGCCATGGCTTTCCTCGGTCTTGCCCATGTGATGGGTTAGCGCCCCGCAGCAGCCGGCCCCCTCGGGCACCACGACTTCGGCCCCCAGGCGGGTCAACAGGCGGATGGTGGCGTCGTTGATATCGGTGTTCAGCGCCTTTTGCGCACAGCCGGTCATCAGGGCGACGCGCATCTTCTTTTCGCGCGCCGGAAAGGTCTGTGGGTCGTCGTTGCGGCTGACGGGCGGGATGGTCTTGGGGGCCATCGCAAGCATCGCCTTGAGCCGGGCGTCGGGCATCAGAAAGGCAAAGGGCTTGCCGATCTTGGCCCCCAGAAGGGCCAGCCGGAAGCGGGTGGGATAGGGCAGAATCTGCGCCAGGGTCCAACGCAGCAGGCGATCCATGAGCGGGCGCTTGTAGGTCTTTTCGATATGTTCGCGCGCGTGATCGACCAGATGCATGTAATGCACGCCCGAGGGGCAGGTCGTCATGCAGGCCAGGCAGGACAGGCAGCGGTCGATGTGCTTGACCGTCTTGGCGTCTGCGGGCCGGTCGTTTTCCAGCATGTCCTTGATCAGGTAGATGCGGCCACGCGGGCTGTCCAACTCATCGCCCAGCACCTGATAGGTCGGGCAGGTCGCCGTACAGAACCCGCAGTGGACGCAGGACCGCAGGATCTCGTTCGAGCGGGCGGTGGCCGGATCGGCCAGTTGTTCGGGGGTGAAAGTGGTCTGCATGGCTCAGCCCTCCGCAGTCTGAAACAGGCCGCGGGGGTCGAAGCGGTCGCGGATTCCCCGCGTGATCGCGGCCAGCGCCGGGGCCTCGGGCGGCAGGGCGCCGGGACCGGTGCCGCGCAGGCGGGTGGCGTGGCCGTCGAAGGACCCCAGCCGCGCGCGCAGGTCGATCCCACCTTGCGCGCGCAGCCAGAGCAGCCCGCCGCCCCAGTCGAGCAGGGCCGCCTCTGCCCCGGCCCTTGCCACGAGGTCGGGGGCCAGGCTGGGCCGGGTCGAGACGCGCCAGAGGTCGCCCTCCCCTGCGACGCTCCGGGCATCTCGTACGGCCGCCCAGAAGGCAGCGGACCCGTCCGGGTCCAGCCGCCCGGTCGCGCCGAAGGGGGCGAGGGTCGTCGCCAACGCCCCGGCGCGGTAGTCAACGGAGCCTTCCAGCCCCTCGATCCGCAGCGCGGTCACCCCGGTCGCGGGATCGTGGGCCGCCCCCGTCACCTCAAAGGGGGAGGACAGGCCCGCGGCCAAGGCGCGCACCGCCTGGGCCACGGTCAGCCCCTGCAGCGTCAGGGTCGCCTGGGTCTGGGCAGCGGGCAGCACCTTGAAGGCCACCTCGGTCAGAACCCCGAGCCGCCCGGCGGATCCCGCCAGCAGCTTGACCAAGTCGTAGCCGGTGACGTTCTTCATCACCCGCCCCCCGTTCTTGATCACGGCCCCGGTCCCGTCGACGAAACGCACACCGATCAAGCTGTCGCGGCAGGCCCCGACGGCGACCCGGCGCGGGCC
Organism: Jannaschia sp. M317; assembly: GCF_025141175.1. Taxonomy (NCBI): domain Bacteria; kingdom Pseudomonadati; phylum Pseudomonadota; class Alphaproteobacteria; order Rhodobacterales; family Roseobacteraceae; genus Jannaschia; species Jannaschia sp. M317. The sequence continues at coordinate 151,300 of NZ_CP081155.1, forward strand.
GGAGACGTTCATGGCCACGGCTCCGCCGATGGTCGGCGTGCCCTCGGACCCCAACACGGCGCGGTGGTCCATCGGCTCGAACGGCAGGCGCTGATTCTCGGCAGCCAATGTCGCTTCGATCTCGGCCATGGGCGTGCCCGCACGGGCCACTAGGGTCAGCGCGCCAGGTTCATAGAGCGTGACACCGGTGAGGCCCGCGGTGGTCAGCGCCGCGCCCTGCCCCGGCCTGTGCCGGGTGCCGCCGCCGCGCAACGACAAGGGGCCGCTTGCCCCCCGGACGATGTCGGCCAGATGCTCTTCGGTTTCAGGTGTCAGCACGGAGCTCTCCTTCGGTAGACAAGATTTTCGCAAAAATCTTGGCCAGAATTTTAGCTAAAATTCTGGGCCCGGCGGGCCTCAGTGGTGGCGAGGGGGAAGACCTTGGCCGGGTTCAGCAGCCATTTGGGGTCCATGACATCCTTGATGCGCAGCTGCGCCTCCATGTCCTCGGGGGTGAACTGGTGATGCATGAGGTCGCGTTTCTCGATGCCGACACCGTGTTCCCCCGTCAGACAGCCGCCGACCTCGACGCAGAGCTTGAGGATCTCGGCCCCCAGCTCTTCGCAGATCTCCAGGTCGCCGGGCTTGTTGGCGTTGTACATGATCAGGGGGTGCATGTTGCCGTCACCCGCATGAAAGACGTTGCCGACGCGCAGGCCGTACTTGTCCGACAGCGCCGAAATCCCCGCCAGGACGCGGGGCAGTTCGCTGACCGGGATGGTCCCGTCCAGGCACATGTAGTCGGAGATGCGGCCCGTCGCCCCGAAGGCCGATTTGCGGCCCAGCCAGATCTTGGCCGCCTCGTCGGAGGATTGCGATTGACGCAGTTCCACCGGGTCGTGACGGCGGGCGATGTCTTCGATCAGGGCCAGTTGTTCGTCGATTTCCGCGTCGGAGCCTTCGACCTCGACGATCAGCAGAGCCTCGCAATCAGGGTAACCGGCATGGGCGTAATCCTCGACGATGCCGATGATGATACGGTCCATGAATTCGATCGCAACGGGCAGGACGCCGGCCTTGATGATGTCGGCCACGCAGGCCCCTGCCACCTCCAGCGAGTCGAAGCCGATCAGGACCGGGCGCGCGCCTTCGGGCTTGGGCAGGATGCGCAGGGTCGCCTCGGTCACCACGCCAAGCTGCCCCTCGGAGCCGCAGACGACGCCCAACAGGTCGAGACCGCCCGCATCCATGTGAGCCCCGCCGATTTCAACCACGGTGCCGTCCATCTGCACCAGTGTCACGCCCAGCAGGTTGTTGGTGGTGACGCCATATTTCAGGCAATGCGCCCCGCCGGAATTCATCGCGATGTTGCCCGCGATGGCACAGGCCAGCTGGCTGCTGGGATCGGGGGCGTAGAAGAACCCATCGCCTTCGACGGCGCCGGTGACCGACAGGTTCGTGCGCCCGGTCTGCACGCGGATGATGCGGTCGTCGTAGTCGACCTCCAACACCTCGGTCAGGCGGGCGACGCCCAGGATCACGCTGTCCGCGGTGGGCAGCGCCCCGCCCGCCAGCGATGTGCCGGACCCGCGGGGCACCACGGGCACGTTCATGTCGTGACAGATCCTGAGGACGGCCGCGACCTCGGCGGTGGAGGATGGCAGGACGGCGGCCAGAGGCGGGCAGCGATACGCGCTGAGCGCGTCGCATTCGTAGGCGCGCGTTTCTTCGAGTTCGTGGATCACGGCCTCGTCCGGCAGGACGGTCAGCAAACGGGACACCAGTTCCGCCTTGCGGTCGAGCACGAAGGGATCGGGCTTGGGCATTTCCATGGCGGGTCCTCTGGCGTTTCGAAGAATTGGTAAAGTTATATAACCAATTTCCGAAATGACAAGCCCGGAGTCACCGTCGTCGCCTTGACGACCGCAATCCGGAACCGCGAGGTGACAGACAGACCGGAGAGTGAACAGATGCCGAACCGCACCGACGCCCTTGTCGCCGTCTATGAAGCAGCCTTTGCAGCGTCGGACGGCGCGGACGAAGGTCGGCTTGTCGGAACGCTTGCCCGTGGCCTGCTGACGCGGGTGGAACAGGCGGACCTGCGTGTCCAGGCCACCTGGGACGGGGACGTGGCGACCGGCTGCATCATCTGGACACGTCTTCGGTTCATAGCAGAGGGGCCGGTCGTCTATCTTTTGTCGCCGGTCGCGGTCGCGCCGGGTCATCAGGGGCAGGGCCTGGGTCAGGAATTGATCCGCCGCGGGTTGGACGCGCTCCGGGGGGAAGGGGTTGCGATGGCTGTCACCTATGGCAGCCCCGACTATTATGGGCGCGTCGGCTTTCGGCCTGTCGCGCCGTCGGACGTCGCTCCGCCGCATCCCTTGTCGCAGCCGGAGGGCTGGCTGGCACGTTCGTTGGACGCAACGGCGCCGACCTCGCTGCGCGGTGCGTCCCGATGTGTCGGGCCGCTCGACGATCCGGCCTATTGGTAGGGCACCGGATGACCGCGCGCCGCGTGCCGGGCGCGCCCGACCGTTGACCAGATGGAGCGTTGCCGGGCGGGAGGAACCGGTGCCGTCAGCGGGTTCGTCCGAGTGACAGGGACCGCGAACCCGCACCGAGGGGTGCACACTCGGGCATCGCCCCCTCCCGCCCGTTTGGGACACACGGTGCCAACTGGCAGACGGGCACCGTGCATGGGCCGTCAGGCCCGTTCCCAGCTTTCGACGATATCACAGCCCGCTTCGCGCAAGATGACGGAAACGGGGCATTTTTCGGCCACCGTATCGCGCAGTTGGGCGATCTGTTCGTCGGTGGCGTCGGTCGTCAGGATCACCCGCAACTCGATCTTGGGAAAGGGTTTGCGCACCTCGGCCTTGCCGAAGACGCCGCGGGTATCGAAGTGGCCGGTCAGCTCGAACTGCATGTCGGTCAGCTTGATCTTCATCAGACCGGCGACGTAGCTGGTGATGACATTGGTGCAGCCCAGGAACGACGACAGCATCGTTTCCAGCGGGGTGGCATGCAGATCGGTGCCCCCCCTTTCCTTGGGCTCATCGGTGATGACCTGGTGGCCGCGTGCCGTGAGGACGGTCTTTGCCGCCGTCTCGGAGCCGCCGCCCACGTGGATCTTGAACAGGTCGGGCATGACATGCGCCATTGCGTGTCTCCTTGAAATCAGACGGTAAGGTAGCGTTTCACGAGGTCGGGATCGTCCCGCACCTCTTGCGGTTTGCCCTCGAATTTCACCTCGCCCTTTTCCAGGATGTAGACCCGGTCCGAGAGCGACAGGACGAATTCGAGGTTCTGTTCGGCCAGGACCAGCGACAGCCCCCCCGCCTTGAGCGAGGCAATCTGGTCGCGCAGCTTGTCGACGACCAGCGGGGCCAGCCCCTCGGACGGCTCGTCCAGCAGCAGGATGTCGGGGTTGCCCATGAGCGACCGCGCGATGGTCAGCATCTGTTGCTGCCCGCCGGACAGATAACCGCCCTTGCGCTCCTTGAAGGTCTCCAACTCCGGGAAGAGGGCATAGACCTTGGCCTCGTCCCATTCGTCGGCCTTGCCGCGCGACCGGCGTGCGATGTCGAGGTTTTCCCAAACCGTGAGTTCGGGAAAGACGCGGCGGTCTTCGGGGACGAACCCGATGCCGAGGCGGGCGATATCGTAGGTTTCCATCCCCAGGGTTTCCTGCCCCTTCCACTTGACCGACCCGGAATGCGGCGGCGTCAGCCCGTTGATGGACCGCATGGTGGTGGATTTGCCCACGCCGTTGCGGCCCAGCAGGCCCACGCATTCGCCGTCTTCGACCCTGATCGAGATGCCGAAAAGGACTTCGGAAATGCCGTAGGCAGTGTGGATTCCTGATACGTCAAGCAGCGTCATCGGCGTGCCCCCCCAGATAGATCCGGCGGACCTCTGCGTTGTTGCGCACCTCTTCGGGGCTGCCGGTTGCGATCAGCTCTCCGTGGTGCAGGACGGACATGCGGTCGGCGATGGCAAAGACCACCTGCATGTCGTGTTCGGTGAACAGAAGCGTCAGCTTGCGGCGCGAGGCGATGTCCCCGATCAGCTTGATCGATTCCAGCGTTTCCTGCGGCGACATGCCCGCCGTCGGCTCGTCCAGCAGCAGCAGGTCCGGCTCGGACGACAGGGCGATGGCCAGTTCCAGCTGCTTCTGCTTGCCGTAGGACATGAGGCCGGCGGTGGTGTCCGCCTCTTCGGTCAGGCGCACGAGATCCAGCATGCGGGCGGTTTCCTCGCGGAACAGGGTCGCCCCCGGAGACCACAGGTTGAACATCAGGTTCTTGTCCGCAATCAACGCGACCTGCACGTTTTCGAACACCGACAGCTTGGGATAGATGTTGATGCGCTGAAACGACCGCGCGATCCCCATCTTGACGATCCGACTGGGGGATTTGCCCGTGATCAGCTCGCCCTTGTAGTGGACCTTGCCCGCAGTGGGCATCAACTGCCCGGTGATCGAGTTGAAGAAGGTCGTCTTGCCCGCCCCGTTGGGGCCGAGGATCGCGTGTTTCTCGCCCTCCTCCAGGTCCAGGTGAATGCCGTTGAGCGCCTGGAACCCGGAGAAATTCATGCCGAGGTCTTTGATCGACAACATGCTCATTTCTTCTTCTCCGCGCGCTTGGTGGTGACGCCCATGATCCCGTCGGGCATGAAGAACAGCACCAGCAAAAGGATGATCCCCAGAACGGTCGGCCAGTAGATCGTGATTTCGGTGATGAAGCGGTCCAGAAGGATCAGCACCGCCGCCCCCACCGCCGGGCCGACAAAGGACCCGAAGCCGCCAAGGATGGTCATGATCATCACTTCGGCCGATTGCGTCCACCAGGCGGATTCCACGAACACCGCGTGGTTGAACATGGTGAACAGCGCCCCGGCCAGTCCGGCAAAGGTCCCCGCCAGAACAAAGGCGACCAATTGGATGCGCCGCACATCGACGCCGATGAATTCGGCCCGGTTGCGGTTTTCGCGGGTCGCGACCAGCGTGAAGCCATAGGCCGAGTTCACGATCCGCCACATGACCCAGGCGCACAGGCCCAGCATGAACAACGTGAAGTAGAAGAACCGCACGGGTTCATCCAGCCAGGTCGGCACGGCCACGCCAATGAACCCGGTGTCGCCATTGGTCACCGCGACCCATTTGAACGCCACGGCCCAGACCAGCATCCCGAAAGCCAGCGTCAGCATCGAGAAGTAGATTTCTGTCAGCTTGACGCAGAAATAGCCGATCACGAGGGCACAGACGCCCGACAGCAGGACCGAGGCCGGGAAGGCCAGGATGAAGGGCCAACCCAGCGTGGTCAGCAAGACCGCGCAGGCATAGGCCCCGATCGCGAAGTAGGCGGCATGGCCGAAAGAGATCAGGCCGCCATAGCCCAGCAGGATATTGAAGCTGAGCGCGAAGAGCGCGAAAATCATGATCTCGGTCGTCAGGTAGACCAGGAACAGACCGCCAAACAGGGGCACCAGCGCCAGCGCGGCTGCGACCGCGGCCAGAATGATAAGGTTACGTTTCGTGATCATGTCACTTCGCCTCCGGCTTGCCGAGAATGCCCCAGGGGCGGACCATCAGAACGACGACCATCACCAGGTAGACCAGCACGATTTCGAAGTCGGGCAGCAGCATCACTCCGAAGGAGTTCAGCAGCCCGAGGATGAGGGCACCGAGGAAGGCACCGCCGAGGCTGCCCAGACCGCCGATGATGACGATGATGAAGCACTGCACGATGATTTCCGCATCCATGCCCGCCGAGAGCGAGATGGCCGGTGCCGCAAGCGCCCCGCCGAAGCCCGCAAGGGCCGATCCGGCGACGAAGACCAGCAGATAGATGCGGCCCACATTGATCCCGAGGCTTTCGAGCATCTCACGATCCTGCGTCGCGGCGCGCACGAAACGGCCTGCGCGGGTGCGGTTGACGAAATACCACATGGTCAGGGCCACAACGACGCCGATGACGCACAGCAGAAGGCGATAGGTGGGATACCAGGCAATCCCCAGATCGGTGGCCCCGGTAAAGCCGGGCGGCAACGATACCGACAGAACCTGCGTGCCCCAGGTGACCTTGACCAGGTCCCCGATGATCATCACCAGCGCGAAGGTAAACAGCAGCTGATAGAGATGGTCGCGGTCATAGAGATGGCGCAGCATCGTGCGCTCTACCCCGTAGGCAAAGACGGCCAGCGCCGCAGCCGAGCCGAGCACCGCGAACCAGAAGCCGCCCGGAAAGCCCGAAAGCCAGCCCACCAGCGAAAAGCAGACGTAGCCGCCCAGCATGTAGAACGCGCCATGGGCAAAGTTCAGCACGCGCAGCACGCCAAGGATAAGTGTCAGTCCGGCTGCAATGATGAACAGGCTCATCCCGAGGGAGACGCCGTTGAGCAGCTGGATGAAGAGAAGCATTGGATTGTTGAACATTCACCTGGTCCCGTGTTTCCAAAAAAGTCGGCCGACCGGGGAACGCGCCCGGAGCAGATGCCCCGGACGCACGGCCGGCCGAAGGGAGGAACAGTCAGTCCATGATGTCGTCGGCGGGGATGTACTCGACCGGGTCCATGCGCCGGTACGGGTAGGCCGCATCGCTCGACTGGACCATCTTGCCCCAGAACTGGCCACGGTTGGCCTGGTGATCAGAGGCGCGCATGTGCTGCGGCCCGATCGGGGTGTCGATGGTCAGCCCTTCGAGGGCTGCAATCACGGCGTCCGTCTCGTCGGTGCCCGCCTTGGCGATGGCCTCGGTCAGGAACTTGGCCGAGACATAGCCGGTCACCGGCCAGGACGGGGCGTGATCGACGCCCAGGCGTTCGTTCACGGCGGCGGTGAATTCCAGGTGCTCGGGCGTTTCCGGGAAATAGAACACCTCGTAGGAGTTGGCCCAGATGCCTTCGGGCATGTCGGCACCCATCTGCTCGGCGATTTCGGGCGAACCGACTTCACCGGCGGTGATGTATTCGACCTGCTGGAAGAAACCGAAGGGTGCCGCCTGCTTGGCGAAGGCCGGGAACAGGCCGCCCCAGATGCCCGAGAACACGCCGTCACAGCCGGCGGCCATCAGGTTGGTGATATGCGCCGTATAGTCGGTCGTGCCGTTCTTGGGCCATTCCTGGGCGACGATTTCCGCACCCGGACGGATCTGGGCGATATGGGCCGAGAACGCCTCGTCCAGGGAGTGGCCGTAGGAATAATCCATCAGGATCGTGCAGATCCGGTCCAGACCCAGACGGTCGGCCAGGATCGCGGCGGACTTACCTTCGGTGTTGGTGTTGGCCGCGGCGCGGAACACGTACTTGTGGAAGTTCTCGGCGTTGGTGATCTGCGTCGTCTTGGGAATGGCGGCGATGTAGATCGTCTCTTCCTGCTTGGCGACGGCGGAAATCGCCTGTCCCTCGGACGAGCTGACGCCGCCGATCAGGAAGTCGACCTCTTCGCGGGCGATCAATTCGCGCGCCATGGCGGTCGCCTCGGAGGGGTCGCATTTGGAATCGCGGTGCACCAGCACGACCGGCTTGCCGTTCAGGCCGCCATTGGCATTGATGCCTTCGACCAGCATTTCGGTGCCTTCCAGAGCGAAACTGCCAAAGATCTGGCAGGGGCCCGACGTCGGATAGAGCAGGCCGATGCGGACCTCGCTGTCGTCGGCCATCGCGAACGTCGGGACCAGCGCGGTGGTCGTCAGCGCGGCAACCGCACCGAGGGTGGTAAGTTTCTTAGACATTTCATGTCCTCCCATGGGTTTGTGTATCGGGCTCCGGCGGGTCCTCCTCCGCCGGTCCGATCAGAACAGCGGCAGCCCCGCCGTCCTGGTCTTCGTCCGGTAGAGCGAGGTGGATGACGTGAAGAACATCTCCTTCAGGTCGTCGCCGCCCCAGGCGAAATTCGCGGTGAACTCTTCCATCTCGATCACGCCGAGACAGGTCTTGTCGGGGGTGACCACATGCACCCCGCCCGGCCCCGTGCAGTAGAGATTGCCGGCGCTGTCGATCTTCATGCCGTCGGGATGCCCGGGCTTGTCGCCGGTCAGTTCCGTCCAGACGTCGCCGCCCGTGACACCGCCATCTGCGGCCACGTCGAAGCAGCGGATGTGCTTGTGCTCGGTGTCGTTGACGAACAGCCTGGAGTGGTCGAGCGAGAAGCAAAGACCATTCGGCTGCCCGAAATCATCGGCCAGGCAGGTCAGCGTTTCGCCGTCCGGGGTCACGACATAGACGCCCTGGTAATCCAGCTCGCAGTCCCGTTCGACCCCGTAGTAATCAAGCCGTCCGTAGGTCGGATCGGTGAAATAGATCAACCCGTCGCGCCGCACGACGATGTCGTTGGGGCTGTTCAGCTCCTTGCCGTTGTAGTGGCTGGCCAGCACGGTGATCGTGCCGTCCTGTTCGGTCCGGGTCACACGGCTGGTGGCGTGTTCGCAGGTCACCATGCGGCCCTGCGCATCGTAGGTATTGCCGTTGGCCATGTCGGACGGCTTGCGGAATGTCTCGATCCGGCCATCGGGGTGCCAGCGGCGGATGTGATTGCCGGGCATATCCGAAAAGGTCAGGTGCTTTTCGACCGGGTGCCAGATCGGACCTTCGGTGAAGTCGAAACCGGTGCCCAGCTTTTCCAGAACGCAATCGTCACCGATGACATCCCGAAACCGTTCGTCGCGGATTTCGACGCTCATGACTCGGCCCGAAGCTCTTTGACGCGGACGCCGCCGGCGAACCAGTCGGTCTCGGCGACCTCTTCGAAGACGACCCAGACGTTTTCCCTGGGGATGCCCGCCGCGTCGCTGATCGCATCGGTGACGGCGGTATTCACCTTGGCTTTGATGCCCTCGGGGTCATGGGCAATGACCTCCTTGACGATGCGAATGTTTACGAATGGCATCTCAGTTCTCTCCCTTGTCTCGCACCTGGTCCGCCATGGCGGGGCCGGGTGGTTGATCGAAGGCTAGGCGAGCGGTGCGGCCACGTATCCGTGACAATGCGCAAAGCCTGAGCGGTGCCCCGCATTAACCTTGCGGGTTCCCGCAAGGCTTTGTCGTAAAATGATTATACCGCTGTCTGTCGCCCCATCCAGCTTTGCAGACGCTCCTCCTCCTGCTTGATGGCGTTGGTATTGAGCAGTCCGCGCGACAGCGCGATGGACAACGCGCGGGTGCGCGAGTTGTAGCTGGGCCCCCACGCATGACGGGGGATATCGCCCTTATCGAGGCCGAGTTTCAGGTATAGCTGCTGAAGCCTGCTTTGCGCCCCGCGCAGCGACACGTTGCGGCGCGCAGCGATAGCCTTGTCGGTCAGGCCAAGGCTGAGATCGATCAGCGCCTCATATTCCATATCCGTCAGCGAGGTGACGCGGTCGCTGGCGCGTTGCTGCACGCCGCGGACTTCGCGGTCGATGACGCATTGGTCGGACAGGAACACGCCCTGGATCGCCAGTTTCAGCCGGTCTTCGGGCGCGGATTTCAACACGTAGCCATAGACGCTGTCGATCGGGACGATCTTGGTGATGCCCCGGATATAGGCCTCTTCGGCGTAGTTCGACCAGAACAGGATGCGGGTTTTCGGGCTGCGCGACCAGATCGCCTTGGCGGCGTCGACCCCGGTCACATGGGGCATCTGCAAATCAAGGATGACCGAATCGAACGGATCCTGGGAGAAAAGCTCCAACGCGCGGGCCCCGTCCGCTGCCTCTTCCAACTGGGTCAGGTCCGGCAGGACGCCCTTTGTCACGGTCTTGAGAAAGGACCGGTGCAGACTGTCGTCTTCAGCGATGAGCAGGCGCATGGCGGGTGTCTCCGGTCAGGGGGGCGGCGGCGAGACTGGGCTCGACCGCGGCCGCATAGGGCATAAGGATGCGCAGGATGGTGCCGGATTCCGGGCTGCGCGACTGGATCGTCACATCGGCCGAGATCAGGCTGGCGCGGGTCCGGATCGTGCCGATGCCACTGGCCGATTGCAGGTCGTCATCGCTGATCCCGCTGCCGTTGTCGGTGATCGTGATCTGCAGCCAAAGCGGATTGCTGTCGATGTCGATGTCGATGCAACTGGCACCGCTGTGCTTGAAGGCGTTGTTCACGCCTTCCTGCACGATACGGAAAACCGCGGTGCGCACGGTGTCGGGCAGGCTGTCGATCTGGCCGTCGGTCCGATCGGTCACCCGAGTTCTGAAGCGGCGGGCCATGTTGGCGAGGGCCCGTTGCAGATGCGCCTCCACCGCTTCGGTGAAGCCGAACAGCTGCAGCACGCCGGGGCGCATATCCTCCACGATGTGCCGCACGTCGTCGAGCGAGGTCTCCAACTCCGCTTCGATGGCCCGCAGCTCATCCTCGCTGCCCTCAGGCAGGGTCGCGGCGATGCGCGACAGGCGGCGTTTGATCCGGGCCAGGTCGGCCAGCGTCTGATCGTGCAGATCCATCCCCAGACGCTGCCGCTCCCGCTCCATGCCTTCGGTCAGGCGCAGGGCCCCAAGGCGAAGCGCCTCTTCGCGGCCCCGCGCCTCGCTTTCGGCGACGGCGGCGTCGCGCGCCTCCTTGCCGCGTTCCAGCGCGAACAGATAGGCGGAGACAAGGTCGGCGGCCCCCTGAGCGAGCACAACCAGATCCTGATCGTAAACGCCGATCTGGTGGCTGGAAATCGCCATGGAACCGGTGATTTCCCCCTGCACGCGCAGGGGAACGACGATCCGGCTGTGCAGATTGGCATCGAACAGCGGTTTGCTGTCGGAACCGGGAAAGTGGAATCGCGCGTCGGTCCAGGCGTCGTCGGTCAACATGAAGGGCAGATCGCCACGCAGGACGGCCCGGATCGGGCTGCGTTCGGTGGCGATGGAGGGGCTGTCCTCACGGCTCCAGTTGGTGTGCAGACGCGCCTCGTAGCAGATCTGCGTCCCGGAGGGGTGCAACAGGACAATGTCGAGGTGATCATGCGAGATCAGACCGCGCAGGCGGGCGGCGAAGTTTTCCAGCACGAGCTCATAGTCGGTCGGACCGGCAATCGCGCGGGCGATCGACAGGAAACAGGTCAGTGTTTCGTCGGGGCTGGGCATCGGGGTACGATAGGCTCCTGCGGGGTTGGGCGGTGTCTTTCTCTCTGTCTTGTCCACGTGCCACCCCTGCCTTCGAAGTAAGGGGACATTGCTAACCCCCTGACCACAGGGGCCGAAGCGGGAAACACGCAGATCATCTGCGGGAACCCGCAAGACGGGGTCCCGCAGGGTTTCTCATGCCGGGGCGACTTCGCCGCGGGCGGGGTAGTTGGCGGCCATGGCACCATCGACCGCCGTCAGCAGATCCTTGAAGCTGGGCCGCACGAACGGCATCGACTGGATCGACACATAGTAGAGCGCGCGGTTCGGCTGCACGAGGAAAATTCCCGGTTCTGCGAAGAGCGCCGGTTCTTCTATCCCGAGCGAGGATTTGCCCCGCGAGGTCGAAACATACAGGCCCCAGTCCCGCGCCTCTTCGATGGACAGGCCATAGCCCAGCCGCAGGCTGTTGCGCCCGATCTTGTCGGCCATGGCCTCGGCCCGGTCCTGCGGGTCGGTGGACAGCGCGACGGTGCCGATGCCGCGTTCGGCATAGTCGGGGGTCAGACGCTCCAACTCCTTGAGGTAGGTGGCGCAGAGCGGACAGTGCAGGCCGCGATAGACGCAGACCAGGGTGCCTCGGGCGTTCTGCTCCTGCGACAGGGTAAAGGACCCGCCCCCCACGAGGGAAACGGTCAGGTCAGGTGTCTGCTTGCGGGGTAGGATCATCTTTGTCTCCGGTATGGGGGCTTTGTGCCTCAGGCGGATTGGCTGAGGGCAACATCGGGGCGGATTTCGCCGCGTTTGATCATCGCCTCGACCTGCAAGGCCGTATGGGCCGAGGTGTCGAAGGTTGTTTCCAGCGCCGCCATCGCGGCGGCTTCGTCGCCTGCGGCAATCGCCTCGGCCAGGGCCGAGTGGGTGGCGACCGCCTCTCCGGGGCCGCGCCCCTTCTTGATGGCGAACAGGTATCCGATCCGGCGCGAGATCGCGTGCAACGGGAACACCATCTTGCAGGCAATGTCATGACGCGCGGCCTGCGCCACCTGTCCGTTCAATTCCCGGTCGAGACGCATGAATTCAAAGGTATCGCCGGTCTCGGCCGTTGCCTGCATCCGTTCGGACAAATCGCGGAAGCGCCATTTCTGGACCTCCTCGGCGTATTGCACGGCGCGCGCGGTCAGGAACGGCTCCAACCGGCGACGCACGTCCAGGGTCATAAGCGCGCGCTGCGCGTCGACAGGTTCGATCAGGACGCCGCGCCGGGGGATGACCGAGACGATCAGGTCCCTTTCCAGCTTTTGCACGGCTTCGCGCACCGGGGTGCGCCCGAAACCGCTGATTGTGCACAGCTCCTGCTCGGTCACCATCTGTCCCGCCCCGATCTGGAGCGTGACGATCTTTTCCTCCAGCTCCTTGTAGGCGCTGTCGGAGTGTTTGCCCGTCCCCGCGCTCATGCGGCCGGTGCCCGGCGTTTGCGCACCGCGCCCCAGATCAGCGGCACGACGACCAATGACAGGGTTACGGCCCCCAGTGATCCAGCCAGCGGGCGAGAGAAGAATTCCATGTAGTTCCCCTGTGCTTTGGCCAAGGACGTCAGAAAGGTCGATTCCAGGATCGGCCCAAGAACAACGCCCAGAATGGCGGGCGCAAGGGGGATGCCGTTTTCTTCCATGTAGAAGCCCAGCAAACCCGCCCCCAGCATCACCAGGACGGCAAAGGTGGTGTTTTCAACCGCAAAGGCACCAACGATGCAGGCCAGGACAACCAGCGACATCACCACACCCGGCGGGGCCGACAGGATCCGGCGGAACAGCGCGATGGCCCCGAAGCCGAAGGGCACCATGATGATATTGGCCAGAAGAAACGCGAAGAAGATCGCATAAAGCAGCGTCGGCTGCATGATGAAGACGGTTGGCCCGGGGTTCAGCCCCTTCATGTAGAGCACACCGATGATCACCGCCGTCAGGCTGTCGCCGGGAATGCCGAAGACCGTCGCGGGGATCAGTGCACCACCGACAGAGGCGTTGTTGGCCGCCGTCGCAGGCGCGATGCCATCCACCGTGCCGGTGCCGAATTTCGAGCCGTTGGGCGACAGTTTGCGTGCTACCGCATAGGAGATATAGGCCGCGATATCGGCCCCCGCCCCGGGGATCGCGCCGACGATCGCGCCGATGCCGGCCCCGCGTCCGATGGACCATTTCAGCCGCCGAACGTGCCCCCAGATGCCCCGGAACATCGAGCCGACCTTCATCGGCAACATTTCAGGGCGGCCAACCGGTTCGATGCCGTATCGCAGCGCCTCGGACACCGCGAACAGACCGATGAGCACCGGAATGAAGCCCAGCCCCCCGATCAGGTCGGACGAGCCGAAGGTAAACCTTTGCTGCCCCATGACCGGGTCCAACCCGACCATCCCGATGCTGAGCCCGATAAAGAGCGCGATGGCCCCCTTGGCCGGATGGGCGTCCGTCGCGGCAATGGCCGCGACCAGCCCCAGGCAAGCCAGCCAGAAATACTCGAAGCTGGAGAATTTGAGCGCGACCTCGGCCAGCGCGGGGGCCGCGATCAACAGCAGCAGCGCGCCGAACACCCCGCCAATGGCAGATGCAATCAGCCCCATGCCCAGCGCCGTTTCGGCATCGCCGCGCCGCGCCATCTGATAGCTTTCGTCGGCATAGGCGGCAGAGGCGGGCGTGCCCGGCATCCGCAACAAGGCACCAGGAATGTCACCCGCAAAGATCGCCATCGCGGCCAGCGTGACCACCCCGGCCAGCGCAGGCACCGGATCCATGAAATAGGTGACCGGCACCAGCAGGGCCACGGCCATGGTCGCGGTGAAGCCCGGGATCGCGCCGACGGTCAACCCGTAGACCGCACAGGCCAGCATCACCAGAATCGTCTGCGGATCGAACAGCAGGGCGAGCGCGTCGAGCATTACCATGTCAGGACCCCCGACCACGGCTTCAACGGGCCCCAGGGCAGTGGCGCGGACATGATCTGATAGAAGAAGCTGTGAAAGACGAAAGTGCCCACAACGGCGATCACGGCGGCGCGGATCGGCTTGCGCTCGAACCACCAGACCATCGCGAACAATAGAATCGGAGCGGTCAGAAGAAAGCCCAGCGTGTCGACCAGCAGGACGTAGGCCAGCACCGTCCCCAGAACGACGGCAAAACCGATCAGGCTTTGACGACCGCGCCCGCGAAAGGCAATCAGCCCCGCGACCGCCCCACCGCCGGACAGGATACGCCGCCCGATCAGCGTGCCGCCTGCCAGGATCAACCCCCAGCCGACCAGCATCGGAAAGAAGCCCGGACCGTAGTCGATATGGGCCATGTCCGGCAGGGTCCGCGCATAAAGCACCATGCCCACGCCCCCCAGAACGGCCAGAAGCCCGTTGACCCCATCGTCGAATTTCATGATCCGCCTCCCGCAGAAATGAGGCGCGCGCGGGGGATGCCCCCGCGCGCGCCCAGAGCCTTACAGACCGAGGATACCCACGATCTCGCGCACCGAGTCCTCTTCGCCGCGCATGAAGGCCTCGAAGTCGGCGGCCGGTTTCCATTCGATGCCAAAGCCGCGACCCGTCATCTGCTCGCGCCAGCTGTCATCGGCGACGATTTCCTGCATCGCGGCCTCCAACTGAGCGGCGATATCGGCGTCCAGACCGGCAGGGGCCACCACGCCGCGCCAGGCGCCCAGCGCGTTGTCGAGGCCGGTTTCTTCCTTCAACGTCGGAATGTCGGGGAAGGCGGCCAGACGCTCGGCCCCGAAGACGGCCAGGCCCTTGACGCGACCGGCGTCGATCAGCGGCCCGGCTTCGGGCACCGAAGACGGCACCACATCGAAGCCACCGGCAACCATGTCCTGCAACGCCCCCGCAGCCCCCTGCCCGGCAATCATGCGCACCTGGGTCATGTCGACATCCCAGGCATTCAGCAGCGTCGCCAGCGCGATCGGCCAGGAGCCACCGCACCCGCCGCCGCAAGAGATGGAATAATCTGCGGGCGCCGCCTTGATCGCGTCCAGGGCTTCGGTGATCGACCCCCAGTCGTTGTCGGCGCTGACGTGGAAGCCGGCAGGGTCGAAGTTGTATTGCGCGATCGGCGTGAAGTCATCGACGTTGAAATCGGCCTGCCCCATCGGCTTGTAGTGACCGAAGTTGTAGATCACCCCGATGGTGTAGCCGTCGGCCTCTGCCTCCTTGATGGAGGTGATGCCGACGACGCCGCCGCCCTGGCCTTGGTTCACGACATTGAACGGCACGCCAAACCTGGCCTGCAGACGCTCCGCGAGCATCCGTGCGGTTGAATCGGTGCCCCCTCCGGCACCGGCCGGCACGATGATGGACACGGGACGTTCCGGCCAGTCGGCCAAGGCCATGCCGGGGGCGATAGCGGCAACGAGCGCGCCGAAAAGCAACGGGAATTTAACCATGATTTCCTCCTCTGATCCTGTGATATATTACGATATACCAAACCCGATCAGTCAAGACCGGAGCTGCGCCGCAGGTGCAAAGGCGCATTGTGGCAGCAGTTTTTCAGTCGCCCGATTCGTGAGCATTCATCTGAAAGCATGAGCAATTCGCGGCTCACCTTCGACGAGCAGACAGGCGCGAAAGCGGGTCGTGGATATGGCCCTGTGTGCACAAACAGGTAGGTTTGCCCCCGCCCCTTTGCAGTTGCAGCATGCCGAGGTGGCCCGAGCGGGCCGTTGCGGTGACCGGTGATTCGCCTCTCCGGTGTTGGATGATTGTGGCCTGCCCCGCCCCCCGCTAAGCAGGGGCATGATCGCGCTTCTCTCGTCGACGTTTACCCTGTTTGACCTTGCCGCCCTGCTCCTGCTCGGGGCGGGCTGGTGGGGCAGCGGCCATCTGATCGAACATCCGCCCGCCAACCGCAGCTCGGTCACAGTCCTGATGCGGGCCTATCGACGGGACTGGATGACCGAAATGCTGACCCGGCAGCCGCGCATTTTCGACGCAGCGATCCTGTCCAGCCTGCGGCAGGGCACCACCTTTATGACGTCTGCCTCGATCATTGCGGTGGGCGGGGTTCTGGCGCTGGCGGGAAATGTGGATCGGCTGGACAGTTTCGTCATGGGCGTGGGTGTACAGGGACATTCGCCCGTTTTCTGGCAGGCCAAGCTGGGCGTCGTGATCATTCTGCTGACGCATTCGGTGTTCAAGTTTATCTGGTCGAACCGCCTGTTCGGCTATTGCGCGATCGTCATGGCCTCGGTCCCGAATGACCCGGACGATCCGAAATGCATCCCGCGCGCGTCCAAGGCCGCCGAAATCAACTTCCGCGCCGCGCTGAATTTCAACCGGGGGCTGAGATCGATCTATTTCGCCTTTGCCGCGCTTGGCTGGATCTTGGGGCCCTGGGGCCTGTTGATCGGAACGGCGATCACCACCCGCGTCGTGCTGTCACGGGAATTTGCATCGACGTCGCGGGGGGTTCTGGTGGATGACTGAGGCATGAAAAGATTGCTTCTGCCCCTCATATTCCTGGCTGCCCCCGCCCTGGCCGATGCGCCGGTGGTCGAAGACGCGGTCGCCACACAAACCGCAAGCGGCTGGTCGTTCAGCGTGACAGTCAGGCATCCAGACACCGGATGGGATCACTATGCCGATGGCTGGGCCATCCTGGCACCCGATGGGACGGAACTGGGCTATCGCAAGCTACATCACCCCCACGAGACAGAGCAGCCGTTCACCCGGTCGCTGGGCGGCGTGACACTCCCGGCGGGGATCGAGACGGTGACGATTCGCGCCCATGACAGCGTCCATGGCTGGGGCGAAGGCTACAGTCTGGATCTGCCCTGACACTCTGTCAGTAGAGGCGCGTCGCCTCGTCTTCGCTGTGGATCTTCTGCACTTGATGAAGGCTCTGGTCGGTCTCCACCACGGATTTCACCCATTCCGCCAGCGTCGGCGCGCCTCCGGCCAGGGTCCAACTTTCTGGGTGCCAGAGACGGGAACGGACGTAGGCCTTGGCGCAATGCATGAAAACCTGCGTGACGTGAACGACCAGGACCAGATCCGGCAGACGCCCGTTGATCGCGAAGGGTGCGCGCAAGGCGTCGTCTGCCGCGATACGCCCCGTGCCCGCAATGCGCAGGGTATCCTTGTGACCTGGGATCGTGAACAGCAGGCCAAGTTGCGGATTGGTCAGCAGATTCTCGAAGCTGTCGAGGCGGTGATTGCCCAGCCGGTCCGGGATCAGAAGGGTGCGATCGTCGTGGACTGTGACAAAGCCCGGCGCATCGCCCCGTGGGGACACGTCGTGCCGCCCATCGGCCGCAGATGTCGACAGGACACAGAAGGGCGACCTGGCAATGAAGGCCCGCGCGACCTCGTTGACGTGGTCGGCGTCCTTGCGGCTGGCGTTGCCGGTCCAGCGCGGCAGGACGGCGCGCAGCTCGGGCTCGGTTCTGATCGGATTGGAAATGTTAACTGCCATGATGCCCCCCCTGGATGGCTTCGGGGCAGCATGGCACGGGGACGGCGGGGCCCCCTAAAAGAAAAAGGACGCGCCGTTCCCGGCACGCCCCTGCATCACTTGGTGCGCCCGAAGGCGCGGCCGGCCTCAGGCCAGGGCCAGATTCGTCGCGCTCTCGCGGCCGTCACGGCCGGGCTCGATGTCGAAGGTCACTTTCTGGTTGTCGGCCAGACCGGTCAGACCGGCGCGCTCGACTGCAGAAATGTGCACGAAGACGTCCTTGGACGCCCCATCGGGTGCGATAAAGCCGAAGCCTTTAGTTTCGTTGAACCATTTGACGGTGCCAGTAGCCATCGTCTGTCTCCTATAATACTGCCCACGGGATGCGGCAGGTCGGCTTAGTCAGGGCTAGATCGGGTGACTGAATCCGGAAGGAGCGGTCGCGATAGAGATAACGTAGCAAGCACCACGTCGGGCTTTTGCGACTCAAATACAAGGGGAAACTCATTATATTTCGATGACAGCAGGAAGCTGCCTACGATTCAATCACGCGGAATGGGCCCCGTCTGCCAGGGTTTTCACATAGGCCAGAACGTCGGCCACGCTGTCGCCCTTGGCAATCCGGTCCACAATCGCCGAACCGACGACACAACCATCGGCCACGGCGGCGATGTCGCGCGACGCGTCGGGCGTCTTGATGCCGAAACCGACGATGACCGGCAGATCGGTCGAAGCTTTGATTCGGGCCACTTCGGGGCCGACCTTGTCAGCGCTGGCAGACCCCGACCCGGTGATTCCGGTGATCGAGACATAATAGACAAAGCCGGACGTGTTCTGCAGCACCTTTGGCAGACGCTTTGCATCGGTGGTTGGGGTGGCCAGACGAATGAAATTCAGACCCGCGGCCTGGGCGGGCAAGCACAGCTCTTCGTCTTCTTCGGGCGGCAGATCGACGATGATCAGACCGTCAACGCCCGCTTCCTTGGCCTGCGCCAGGAAGGTATCGACGCCGCGCGAATAGATCGGGTTGTAATAGCCCATCAGCACGACCGGCGTGGTGGTGTTTTCGGCGCGCAGCGCACGGACCGTGTCCAGCGTCGCATCCAGGGTCATCCCACCTTCCAGCGCGCGCTGACCGGCAAGCTGGATTGTGGGGCCATCGGCCATGGGATCGGTGAAGGGCAGGCCCAATTCGATGATGTCGACGCCAGCCGCGGGCAGCCCCTTGACCACCTCGGTGGCGGTGGGCGCATCGGGATCGCCTGCCATGACATAGGCCACGAAAGCCTTGCGGCCCTCAGATTTGAGGCGGGCGAAGGTATCGTCGATGCGGGTCATGGGCCCCTCCTTGATCTTGGCGACCGGAGTGCGACACCCGGACGGGAAGGTCAATCGCTTGCACCCCCGAGAGGACAGGTTGGTCACCGATTGGGGTCAGAAGCGGCCCGAGTGCCGCCCCCCCATGCAGGGGGCGGATACCAGGGCACGGCCAATTGGTTGCAGACGAAGTAGACAAGGCAGGCCCCGTTCAATTCTCTGCGTCAAGGAACACAATGGGGTCGGGTCTGGAACTTTTCAGTCGCCACACCCATTTGGTCTGCATGAATTACTTGCTCGCCATTCTGCTGCCGCCCCTGTCGATCCTTCTGGCAGGTCGCCCGATCGTCGGCATCCTGACCTTTCTGATCTGGATACCCGCCTTGTTGCTGTCGGGTGGGTTGACCCATCCGATGTTCATCCTGCTGGCGTGGTTTATCATTTTCGAAGGACGCAATCGATCTGACTGATCGCAAAGGAGCGGTTGCGAAGCCGTGGTCGGATTTGAGTATTTTTGCCGAGAAGAAGCCCCGGCCAGGGATGAGAGAACAATTTTAGTCAATTTGTGTGGAAATGGGGTCACCCTTGCCCCGCCCCCCTGCCCCGGCTATGGCGACGCGGTCTGAACCGGAGGGTGTCAATATGGGCTTCAAGATGGGCATCGTGGGTCTGCCGAACGTCGGCAAGTCGACCCTGTTCAACGCGCTGACGCGCACTGCCGCCGCGCAGGCCGCCAACTTTCCGTTTTGTACGATTGACCCCAACGTGGGCGATGTTGCCGTGCCGGACGCCCGTCTGGATACCTTGGCCGCCATTGCCAAATCGAAAGAGACCATCCCGACGCGGATGACCTTTGTGGACATCGCCGGTCTGGTAAAGGGTGCCTCCAAGGGCGAAGGGCTGGGCAATCAGTTCCTGGCCAACATCCGCGAGACGGACGCCATCGCCCATGTCCTGCGCTGTTTCGAGGACGGCGACGTGACCCACGTTGAGGATCGTGTGAATCCGGTCGAGGACGCCGAGATCATCGAGACCGAGCTGATGATCGCCGACATGGAATCGATCGAAAAGCGGCTGCAGGGCTTGTCCCGCAAGGTCCGGGGCGGCGACAAGGAGGCAGTCCAGCAGGAACGCCTGTTGAAGATGGCCCTGTCCGCGCTGGAAAGCGGTCAACCGGCACGCACGGTCGAGGTGGCCGACGACGATCTGAAGGCCTGGTCCCTGCTGCAAATGCTGACGTCCAAGCCGATCCTCTATGTGTGCAACGTCGACGAAGGTTCCGCCGCCGAAGGCAACGCCCATTCCGCCGCCGTGGCGGCCATGGCCGAGGCGCAGGGGGCCGCCCATGTCATCATCTCTGCCCAGATCGAAGAGGAAATCGCCCAGCTGTCCGACGAGGAAGCCGCCGAATTCCTGTCCGAGATGGGCCTCGAAGAGCCGGGGCTGGATCGGTTGATCCGCGCGGGTTATTCCCTGCTGTCGCTGGAAACCTATTTTACCGTCGGTCCGAAAGAGGCCCGCGCCTGGACAATCCGTCAGGGTACCAGCGCGCCGAAAGCAGCGGGCGTGATTCACGGGGACTTCGAAAAGGGTTTCATTCGGGCCGAGACCATTGCCTACGACGATTTCGTCACGCTGGGGGGGGAGCAGCCCGCCAAGGAAGCCGGCAAGATGCGGGCCGAGGGCAAGGCCTATATCGTCAAGGACGGCGACGTCCTGCATTTCCTGTTCAACACCTGAATGTGTCACGGACCCAACGCCCGGACTGCCGGGTCTTGTGATCCTGTTGCCCTGATTGAATTGTGATCAAGGAAACCTTGTCGGCGCTCAGGCGTTGTGTTGAGACATATGCGACAGAGATGTCCGACGGCGATGGATGGAGCGGGAGACGAGTGATGCAGAGACGTGAATTGATCGCCGGTGGGGCGGCTTTGGGCTTGATGGGCCTTGGCGCGGTAGAAGCCAATGCGCAGGGCACCCCCCTGTCGATGCAGCCTGTCGAGGTCCGGATCCGTGCGGATATCGCCCCGAACGAGGTTCACGTGATCCCCGACGCCTTCATGCTGTATTGGACCCAGCCGAACCAACGCGCCATTCGCTACATGGTGCGGGTCGGCCGCGACGACCTGTATGAGCCGGGCGAGTATTTCGTCGGGGCCAAGAAGGAATGGCCGAGCTGGACCCCGACCCCCGCCATGATCGAGCGCAACCCTGCCTACAAGCAGTGGGAAGACGGACAGCCGGGTGGGCCGAACAACCCGCTGGGCGCGCGCGCGCTCTACCTGTTTCAGCCGGGGCGGGGCGACACGTTCCTGCGCGTCCATGGCACCAACGCGCCCAGCACGATCGGCCGGGCCGTATCGAATGGCTGCGCGGGAATGCTCAACGACCATATCGTCGATCTTTACAGCCGCGTGCCGATGCGCAGCCGGGTGGTGCTCCATCCGAAGACGGCCTGACTGCGGGTCGCATCCCCTCCGACAGGGCCCGGTTTCACGACCGGGCCTTTTTTAATGGGTAGAATGTGCCTGCACGAAAATTTGCCTGTCCTGCACAGGAATATCGCCTTGTTTCCTCAGCTTTCGCCACGTAGACCGACCAGCGGAGACGTGGCCGAGTGGTCGAAGGCGCTCCCCTGCTAAGGGAGTAGGCGGGAAACCGTCTCGAGGGTTCGAATCCCTTCGTCTCCGCCAGATTTTTCACCCCACCAGTGACGTTCTAGCCTTATAAACAAGGGCTTTTGCGTCGTTTTCGCTCTAAGCCATCCGTCAAAACTGCTTGATTTGCTGCACAATCGTCTGCACACTCTGTGA
Source organism: Jannaschia sp. M317 (assembly GCF_025141175.1). NCBI lineage: Bacteria > Pseudomonadati > Pseudomonadota > Alphaproteobacteria > Rhodobacterales > Roseobacteraceae > Jannaschia > Jannaschia sp. M317. Next base: position 172,881 of record NZ_CP081155.1, read on the forward strand.
TACCACGGCGGAAGGCAGACCGAATGACCATCACCAAGCGCGGCAGCAGCTATTACCTTCGCAAGCGGGTGCCCCGGCGCTATCAGTCGGTGGAGTCGCGCGGCGTGGTCTGGATCAGCCTGCACACCGATTCTGAGACTGTGGCAAAGGTGAAGGCCCCGGCGGCGTGGTCCCATCTGATCGAAGGTTGGGAAGCCCGTCTTGCCGGTGACACGTCCGACGCCGAACGCCGGTTCGATGCCGCCCGCGAATTGGCGGCTGTGCGGGGCTTTCGATACCTGCCCTTCGATAAGGTGGCAGACCTGCCGATTGCCGAATTGCGGGCGCGGCTGGACGCGGCCAAGGGGCGCGACGGTGAGCCTGACACGCGCGAAGCGGCGGCTGTGCTGGGGGGCACGGCGGAACCTGCCATCACAGTCACGCGGGCGCTGGACCTGTTCTGGACGCTGGCCAAGGACAAGTCGCTGGGGAAGTCTGCCGATCAGTTGCGGCGTTGGGAAACCCCCCGCAAGAAAGCCGTGGCCAACTTCGTCGCGGTCGTCGGGGACAAGCCGCTCGCAGAGATTTCCGGCGACGACATGCTTGATTTCCGGCAATGGTGGACGGAACGGCTGGAGTCCGAAGGGCTGACACCGAATAGCGCCAACAAGGATTTGATCCACCTTGGCGACGTGATGAAGACCGTTAACAAGATGAAACGGCTGGGGCTTGTCCTTCCCCTGTCCGACCTGTCGTTCAAAGAGGGTGAGGCCAAACAGCGCCCGCCGTTCAGCACAGCTTGGATCACGGAACGGCTTCTGGCCCCTGGCGCACTGGACGGCTTGAACACGGAAGCGCGTTGTGTGGTGCTGGGGATGGTCAACACCGGATACCGGCCCAGCGAAGGGGCGAACCTGTTGCCCGCCCATATCCGGCTTGCAGACAGGGTGCCGCATATCTCGATTGAACCGGCGGGACGGCAATTGAAGTCGGCCTATGCGCGCCGGATCATCCCGCTTGCCGGGGTCAGCCTTGAAGCCTTCAAAGAATGTCCGAAAGGGTTCCCCCGCTATCGGGACAACGCCAGCCTGTCGGCCACTGTGAACAAGTTCCTGCGGGAACGCGGGTTGATGGAGTCGCCCGATCACGTCCTTTACAGCCTGCGGCACAGTTTTGAGGACCGGATGCTGAATGCCGGAATTGATGACCGGATCAGGCGCGACCTGTTCGGGCACCGCCTCACACGCGAGCGCTACGGCAAGGGGGCATCGCTGGACCATCTTGCAGAGTGCATTCAACGGGTTGCGCTTTGAGCGGCCACAGCCCGCGCACGGGCCAGCGCGCCGCCTGACATGGCGGCTTCTGCGTCTGCCACGTCCCTTTCCAGCCGTTCGAAGATCGGCACGTAAACGGGATCGGCCAAGACCAGCTTGGCAGCGAAGGCAAGATCGCTTCGGAGTTGTTCAAGGTCGCAGCCGTTGGCCGCGATTGGATCGTGTGACATCTGATTGACCAAACAATTGCGGTGCTGTCAGGCTGACGCTTGGTCGTTCCACAGATGATCGGGTGCCGATCAGAAGGTGCCGTTGAGCCGAACCGGGACACTGGCGCTCGGGTTCGCGGCGGCTGTGACGGCCACCCCGATCTTGGTGTTGCCACTGGCGGTGGATGTGACCACCTTGGCGGTGTCATCCCAATAGACCACAGCCCCTTCGGCAAAGTTGTTCGCGGCCACCTTGGGCATGTCGAAGACACCGACCGTTACCAGATCGGCAGTTTCGCCACTGGCAGCGTCACCAGCGGCCACGCCGAAGATCAGGCCCGTCTTGCACCCACCGCCACTGGTGACGGCGTAGGGGGCTGTGAGGGTCAGGTTTTCCCCCTTCTGCACATAGTTCTTCATTTCAGAGTCCTTTCGAGGTTTTGAAGGCTCTGTTGCACAAACCCGGTGAGGGATTCATCTTGTGTATCCAGCGTGGTAGCTGGAGGTCATGAACAGACCCACACCCCCCGCCTACAGGATCAGGAACTGGTCGTCTTACAATGAAGCGCTCAAGCGTCGTGGATCGCTGACGATCCACTGACCGGCAGGGTATTGCGCAGCAATGTCCCGAGAGGTTGGTTCGATCCCACCATGACCTGGGAAGCCGCACCGACCGGCAAACGGGGCCGACAGCCCGGCTATAGCGATGCCGCGATCCAGACTTGCCTTTCGATGAAGGGTGAAGGGCGTCCCGGAATTGATCCAGTGGATCAATTCAGCCCTAAACGGGCGGAGCCCCGGGCTGTTCGGCATGGCGCTCAGGCAGACGACAGGGTTTGTCGAGAGCCTTCTGCGCCTGACCAGTCTGGGTTGGTCGGTGCCAAACTTCAGCACCCTGAGCCGAAGGCAAAAGACCCTTAAGGTCAACATTCCCTATCGTGGATCAGACGGCCCGCTGCACCTCTTGATCCCCTCTCGTGACATCACTGCGTGATGCACTGCCGGGCAGCGGACAGCACCGGGATCAAGGTCGAGGGCGAAGGGGAATGGAACGCCCGCAAGCACGGTGGCACCAAGCGCCGCGTCTAGCGCAAGGTCCACATAGGAATTGACGAACAATCGCTGGAAATCCGGGCTGCCGAGTTCACCACCAGCGACGTAGGCGACGCGCCCATGCTGCCCGAACTGCTGGACCAGATCCCACCCGATCAAGAGATCGCCAGCGTCACAGCCCCCTCTCGGGATCATGCTTTGCATGACCCTGCCGGGCAATGGACGGGGCCTTCGACACCCGAAAGTACCACGACGCCATTGCCGCACGTGGGGCTGCGGCCATCATTCCGCCCCGCAAGAACGCAAAACTATGGAAGCCCGACAGTCTCGGCGCCGTCGCGCGGAACGATGCCCTCCGCGCATCAAAACGCTTCGGCCGGACGATCTGGCGCAGATGGAGCGGGTATCACCGCCGAAGCCGCGTCGAGACAAAGATGCATTGTGTCAAACTTCTGGGCCAAAGCCTGGCCGCCCGGGACTTCGACCGTCAGGTTGCCGAGGTCCAAATCCGAGTGGCAGTGCTGAACGGCTTCACCGCGCTCGGAACGCCGATCACTGAAGTCGTGGGATGAGTCCGTCCGGGCAAAGGGGAGCCTCGGCCATCAAGCGATTTGTGCAACAGAGCCCGCTAGGGTGATCGCATCGGCGGTCTCGATCTGGATTTCAGCTGCACGACAGCAGAACCAATCGGCCAGGAGACTGGCTGCCAATGAAAACGGTCCTGATCCCCCGAACGCCCGATCCTGATGCGTCGTCACACACCAACTGGCCTCGAGTTCGGTGATCTCTGCGTCCTGCGTCAACGACGCCTGCCAAATCCCAGCGCACGGAGTCCGCAGCCAGTGATTTTAGCCCGCACGGGGAACATCAATGCTGTTTCACTTCCTTTGAAAAGGCTGGCCAATTTCACAGACAACAAGGACGGATTCGCAAAGCAAATCCGTCCTGATCGCCAATACATGTTTTTCGATGCCCGTAGTGGGACTCGGTTCACGTTTCGTCTTGGTGCAGGGTTCGTCCCTATTTCAGCAAAGCAAGGATTTCCTGCGCCGCCGCGGCCGATGAGGCGGGATTCTGGCCGGTCACCAGATTGCCGTCGCGCAAGACGAAGCTGCTCCAATCCGCTCCCTTTTCGTAGGTGCCACCATTTGCCTTCAGCATGTCCTCGACTAAGAAAGGCACAATGTCGGTGAGGGCCACGGCCTCTTCTTCGGTGTTGGTAAATCCTGTTACCCGACGGCCGGAAACCAGCGGCTTGTTATCCGGCCCCTGTGTGTGGCGGAACACGGCGGGGGCGTGACAGACGGCACCAACGGGCCTGTTGGCGGCGTTGAAAGCCTCTATCAGGCGCTTGCTGTCCGTATCTTCGGCCAGATCCCACAAGGGGCCATGGCCGCCCGGATAGAAGATCGCGTCAAACCCGTCTTCGGTGACATCCGAGAGTGTCAGAGTGTTCGCCAGATGCGCCTGCGCGTCGGCATCGTCCTTGAAGCGGCGGGTATCGTCGGTCTGCGCGTCCGAGCTGTCGCTGGAGGGATCAATCGGCGGCTGCCCCCCTTTGGGCGAGGCCAATGTGATCTCGGTGCCCGCGTCCTTGAAGACGTAGTAGGGTGCCGCGAATTCTTCCAGCCAGAAGCCAGTTTTCTTACCAGTGTCCCCGAGCGTGTCGTGGGATGTCAGTACCATCAGGATTTTCATGGTCTTGCCTTTCAGTTGCGGCCAACGCGAATGACGCGCTTGCCAAAGTTTTCGCCGTTCAGCAGTCCGATGAAGGCTTCGGGCGCGTTTTCCAGCCCATCGATGATCTCTTCGCGGTACTTGATTTGTCCGCCTTCGATCCACGCCGTCATGTCCTTGGCGAAGTCCGGGTAGAGATGGCCGAAGTCGTCAAAAATGATGAACCCCTGCATCTTGATCTTGTTCCGAAGGATCTGACCCATGAGCCAGTTCATCCGGTCTGGCCCATCGGGCAGGCTGGTGGCGTTGTATTGCGAAACAATGCCGCAAACCGGCACGCGCGCGTTCGGGTTCAAGAGCGGAAGGACGCCATCAAGTACCTTGCCGCCGACATTTTCAAAGTAGACGTCGATGCCTTCGGGGCTGGCCGCGGCAAGCTGTTCGGCGAAGTCATCCGACTTGTGGTCAATACAGGCATCAAAGCCCAACTCGTTGACTGCATAGGCGCATTTATCCGGTCCGCCCGCTATGCCGACCACGCGGCAGCCCAGGATCTTGCCGATCTGCCCCACGGTTGCCCCGACCGGCCCGGTTGCAGCCGCCACGGCAATTGTCTCGCCCGGCTTGGGCGCGCCGATCTGTGTGAGACCGGCCCAGGCTGTGAAGCCGGGCATGCCCATGATCCCCAGCGCCCAGGACGGATGCGCAGGCGACTTGCCCAGGTTGGTGACGCCCGACCCATCGCTGAGCGCATAATCCTGCCAGCCATTGAAGCTGAGCACAAAATCGCCCGGTGCGAACCCGTCGACGTTCGAGGTCACGACCTGCGCGACTGTTCCGCCCACCATGACCCCGTCAATTTCCACCGGAGCAGCGTAGGATTTAGCATCACTCATGCGCCCGCGCATGTAGGGATCCAGCGACAGGAATTCCGTGCGCAAAAGCATCTCGCCCGGACCTGCAGAGGGCACCTGCCCTTCGACCAGGCGGAGTGTGTCCTTGGTTGGTGCGCCCTTGGGACGCTCTGCCAGCACAAGCTGGCGGTTCACTGTTTCGGTCTGCGTCATGTTCACAATGTCCTACAAGGCAGCTTCAAGGATGCGGCGCGCATCGTCGGGGGTGATGGCGGCATGTTCGCCAATCGCGGTCATGCCGTGATCCTTCAGGGCCGTGACGATGCGATCGATCTCGGGCTCGGCGATGCCGTAATCACCAAGCCGGGTCTTGATCCCGATCGACTCGAAGAACCCGCGCGTGGCCGCGATGGCCGCGTCGATCCGATCGTCATCGGCCCCGTCGTGAATGCCCCAGACATTGGCCGCGTATTGCAGCAGTTTCTCGCGTTTGGGACCGCGTTGATCGTTCATGAGTGACGGCAGCACGACGGCCAGCGTGCGCGCGTGATCAGTATCGTTCAGCGCAGTTATCTCATGCCCGATCATGTGGCTCGACCAGTCCTGCGGCACGCCTGCGCCTATCAACCCGTTGAGCGCGAGCGTTGCGGTCCACATCAGGTTGGCACGGATATCGTAGTCTTCCGGCGCGTCCATTGCTTTGGGCCCCAGCTCGATCAGGGTCCGCAGCAGGGTTTCTGAGAACCCGTCCTGCACGCGCGCCGCCGCCGGGTATGTGAGATACTGTTCAATGACATGAACGAAGGCATCGGCAACACCGTTCGCAATCTGGCGGGGCGGCAGAGAGTAGGTGACCTCCGGGTCCAGCACCGAAAAGACCGGATAGCAATGTGCGGTCATGAATGGGAGCTTGGCGCCCTTTCCCGCGTGCGTGATCACAGAGGCCGGGTTCATCTCCGACCCTGTCGCGGGCAGTGTCAGCACGGTTCCGAACGGCATGGCAGCTGTCACCACCGACCCGCGCGATGTCAGGATATCCCAAGCGTCGCCGTCATACAGGGCCGCAGCCGCAATGAATTTTGTTGCGTCGATGACCGACCCGCCGCCGACGGCAAGCAGGAAGGTGATGTCTTCCTGGCCAATCAATTCGACTGCCTTGAGCGCGGTTTCAAACCTTGGATTGGGTTCGATTCCACCGAATTCGACCAGCGTGCGATCTGCAAGCGCATCTCGCACCTGTGCAAGAATGCCGGTCCGTTCAGCGCTGCCCCCGCCGTAGACAACAAGGACCTTTGCGTCCTCCGGGACTTGATCTTTCAGATCAGCGATCCGGCCCTTGCCGAACAGGATGTGGGTCGGGTTGCGATAATCGAAATTGTTCATTGGTTCAGGCCTCTTCGGTTTGAACGTGCAGGCGCACGTCAATGTTGCCGCGCGTGGCGTTGGAATAGGGACAAACCTGATGCGTCGCCTCGACCAGACGCTGTGCATCATCCCGGGCCATGCCCGGCAAATGGACCGTGATGTCCAGATCCAGCCCATAACCGCCCTCGGCGCGTTGGCCGATCCCGACGTCAATCGTGGTCTTGGATCCGGTGACATCCAGCTTGAGCTGCGTGGCCGAGAGATCCATCGCGCTGTCGAAACAGGCAGCGTAGCCAAGTGCGAACAGCTGTTCGGGATTGACCCCCGCCGCGTCACTGTCCGGGGGGACCATCTGGACAGAAAAGCTGCCGTCATTCAGAGCGGCCGTCCCCGAGCGACCGCCGGTCGCCGTGGCGGTGGTCCTGTAGAAGATCTTCATTGGTATTCCTTCCTGAAATAGACCGGTCGTCTATTTCACTGGCAAAATTTTTGAGGGTCAGGGCGCTGGAACAAGCGCCGTGGTCGCGTCCATCGCGGAATTGAGCGCAGCATCACTGTGCGAAATGCTCGCAATCAAGCTGGCCCCAAGCCACATGTGATAGATCATTTCGGCGCGCGCTTCGGGGTTTTCAAGCGAGACGATCGTGCCATCCTCCGCCCCCTGCTCAAGGGTCCGCGCCAGATGCGCAATGATATCGGACACCCCTTTTTGCAGGATACTGCTCATGTCTTCGGACAGGTCAGCAACCTCCGCCGACAGCTTGACGACCAGACACCGGTCCTCCGGGTTCGAGCTGAGTTGTTTCGTGCGCCAGCCTTCAAAATAGGTAAAAAGCCGCGACCGCGCATCCATGTCGGGATGCGCGAGGGATGCCTTCAGGCGAACGCCATACTCGGTCACGAATTCGTTCAACAGCGCGCATCCATAAGCCTCCTTGGAGGCGAAGTAGTGATAGAATGACCCCTTCGGCACCCCGGCCTCTTTCAAAAGAGCGTTCAGGCCTACGCCCGTATAGCCCTGTTGGGCCGTCAGGCGGCGACCTGTGGTCAAGATCTGTGAACGGGTGTCGTTTCGGTGTTCCATGCAGGGCTACATAGGATCGATTAGACCAGTCGTCTAGAGGCGCCACAATTTCACCCGATCACTGATAGGTGCGACAGGGTTTCATGCCCTGTAACGGGCGTGATCCTCATCGTCAGGGATTAGTCCACCGAACTTGAAAATACTTATATCTGATTTATACTTTTGATCGGAGGATGCCATGAAACTCACCGCCTATTCGAACTATGCGTTGCGGTCTTTACAGCTCGCCGCACTCAAGGCCCCGGATCGCATCAAGGTCGACGACGTGGTGCGTGTGCATGGCCTGGCGCGACCTCATATCGTCAAGATCGTGCACGAGCTTGGACGCGCGGGGTATCTTGAAACCCTTCGCGGACGTGGTGGCGGTTTTCGCCTGGCCCGGCCTGCCGAAGACATCGTGATCGGCGACGTGGTCCGACTGACCGAGGGCCCGCTTGAACTTGTCGAGTGCTTCAATCCGGAACGGAACACTTGCCCGTTGATCGGCATCTGCAAGCTGTCGCGCGCACTGCAAACCGCCACGCGGGCGTTCATGGCGGTACTGGACGACCTGACCCTTGCAGATATCGCATCGAACAAGGGCGAGCTTCTGGCGCGGATCGCACCCATCGAAGAGGGCATCGTCATGCCCAAGCGGAGGCAGCCATGACCATCGACGACTGGACAGAGCGATTTCAGGGCACCCGGACCTTGCCGCGCGCGGTGCGTGACAGGCTGTTGCAGGTGGCGCAGGTCAGGTCCTATCCCAAAGGCCAACAGGTGTTCGGCCCGCAAAACGTGCCCGACAGCCTGTTGTTTCTGTTCGAAGGCACGATCCGCGTGTCGCAGACATCGGAGAACGGCCGGGACATCGTTCTTTATCGTGTCGATGCAGGTGAAAGCTGTGTGCTGACCACGGCCTGCATGCTGGCCGAAGAAGCCTACAATGCCGAAGGTGTGGCCGAAACCGACATCATCGCCGTCGTCCTGCCAAGGCTTTCGTTCGATGCCCTTGTCGCGGAAGAACCGGCTTTTCGCAGCTTCGTTTTCGCGGCCTATTCAAGGCGCCTGATCGATCTTCTGCGTGTCGTCGACGATGTTGCCTTCGGCCGGATCGACGTGCGTCTTGCCGACCGGTTGCTGGCCCTTGTTGGTGGCGACAAGGAAATCGCGGCAACCCATGCGCAGATCGCAAGCGAGCTCGGGACGGCGCGCGAGGTCATCAGCCGCGTTCTGCACGACTTCCAGAAACGAGGATTCATCGCCCAGTCACGCGGACGGATTGCGGTGACCGACAAGGCGGCCCTGCGCGCACTGGCCGACAGCACCTGACGGCGGACGGGAAAAAATCGCGCGGGTGTGACATTGTCACTGAAGCCCGCATCCCAAAGTTATATTTCCAGATCAACTTACAAATCTGGAGAAGCGCCATGTCCCCCAATGTCGGAACCATTGACCGCACCCTGCGCGCTGCGCTGGGCGCAGTTTTGCTCTATCTTGCCTTCCTCAGCGGGTTGTCGCTCTTTGCCACGCCGCTCTTCCAATACGGCGCGGCCGCGATCGGCCTCGTCATGCTTGCGACATCCGCTTTCAAGTTCTGCCCGCTCTACTCCGTGCTCGGCCTCAAGACCTGCAAAGAGTGCTGAAAATGGAAACCGCCTTCACCCCATTAGCCTCGCTCGGCGGTGGCTTGCTGATCGGCCTTGGTGCGGTCCTGCTCATGCTCGGGCTGGGGCGCATATTCGGTGCCACGGGCGTTCTGTCAGGGACGGTGTTCGTCGAAAGCCGCGACGAGATGATGTGGCGATTGGCGCTGATCGCGGGAATGATCCTCGCTCCGGGTGTGATCTTCCTTGTGACCGGCGTCATGCCGACGCTCACCGTCCCCGTCAGCCCCGCCATGATCGTGATCGGCGGCGTGATCGTGGGCCTTGGTGCCAGTCTGGGATCCGGGTGCACCTCGGGGCACGGGGTTTGCGGGCTGTCCCGCCTGTCTATCCGCTCGCTTGTGGCTGTGCCGACCTTCATGGCCACGGCCGCGATCACGGTGTTCCTGATCCGTCACGTTTTCGGAGGCTGAAGCGATGAAACTTCTGTTCGCACTTTTGACCGGTCTCGTCTTCGGCATCGGGATCGCGATTTCGGGGATGATGGATCCCGCGAAGGTCCTGAACTTTTTCGACCTCGCGGGCGCCTGGGACCCCAGCCTTGCATTCGTGATGGGCGGCGCATTGATCGTCACGTTCATCGGCTATCGCCTTGCCTTGCGGCGGGCCGCCCCCCTGTTTGGCGGACGGTTCCAGATCCCGACCACGACGGCTATCGATCGTCGCCTGGTCGGCGGTTCGGCCCTGTTCGGCATCGGCTGGGGCATCGCTGGCTTCTGCCCCGGAGCGGCCATCCCCGCGCTCGGTACGGGCCGATGGGAGGTCGCGCTGTTCCTTCTTGCGGTTGTCGCAGGCTTCTTCGTGCGCCGCCTGCTGCCAAGCGCGCAGTCCAGGGCCACCACCTGATCCAAGAAACGCTTTCGGAGGATACGAGATGACCGATTACCCCGTGAACATGGATGTGAACCCCGACGTCCAGGCCTTTTTCGACCAGGCCACCAATACCATCAGCTATATCGTAAAGGATCCGGCATCGACCGCCTGCGCCATCGTCGATAGCGTGATGGACATCGACTACGCGGCGGGCCGCATCACCTACGACCATGCCGACGCCCTGATCCGCCAGATCGAGACGCAAGGCCTGACCCTGGAATGGATCATCGAGACCCATGTTCACGCCGATCACCTGAGCGCTGCGCCCTACATTCAGCAAAAGCTGGGCGGCAAGATCGGAATCGGTGCCAAGATCATGGTGGTGCAGGACACTTTCGGAAAGGTCTTCAACGAGGGCACCGAATTCCAACGTGACGGGAGCCAGTTCGACCGCCTGTTCGAGGACGGCGATACCTACATGATTGGCACGATGCAGGCCGTCGCCATGTACACGCCCGGCCACACCCCGGCCTGCATGGTTCACGTGATGGGCAATACGGCCTTTGTCGGCGACACGCTGTTCATGCCCGATGGCGGATCGGCGCGCGCGGATTTTCCCGGCGGGGACGCGGGCGTTTTGTACGACAGCATCCAGAAGGTGCTGGCCCTGCCCGACGATATGCGGCTTTTCATGTGCCACGATTACGGTCCGAACGGTCGTGACATCGCCTGGGAAACCACGGTCGGCGACGAAAAAGCCCACAACATCCACGTCGGTGCGGGCAAGACGAAGGAAGACTTCGTCAAGTTCCGCACCGAGCGGGATGCCCAACTGGCCATGCCCCGACTGATCATTCCGTCGCTTCAGGTCAACATGCGCGCAGGTACCATGCCCACCGACGAGGACGGCAATCCCGTGCTCAAGGTGCCCGTGAACGCGCTTTGACGCCAAGCCAGCAAGGAAGGAGAGGTCACATGTCGAACGCAAGGACACTCGCGAACCTCAACACGGCGCTTCAGATGGAAATGACGGCGGGGCACCAGTACCAGCTTCATGCCCATGTGCTGGACGACTGGGGGCTGGACAGGCTTGCCACGATGATGCGCAAAGAGCAGGCCGAGGAAATCGTCCATTCCGACCGCTTCATCGCGCGTATCCTGTTCCTCGGAGGCGATCCGATGATTGCCTTCGCCAAGACCCCGACACGGGCCGGGACCTTGCTGGAGATGTTCCAGGCGGACCTCGCGGACGAAAAGGAGGCTGTCGCCTTCTACAGCCAATCGGCCAAGGACGCCGATGCGGAAAACGATCTCGGTTCGCGCAGGTTGTTCGAGGAAATCGCCCTGGATGAAGAGGCCCACAGGGCGTGGCTCGAACTGCAGATCAACCTCATCGAACGCATCGGTGAAGCCGCCTACAGCGCCAGGCAGGTCACGTTTGCCGCGTCAGCCGATGACAGCAACGCCTGAACGACGGCACTCAAACATATCGCTCGTCAGGACACAGGTTATGGACATCAGGAAAATCACCGAGCGGGTGTCGGTTGCGCCGCAGATCAACCCGCGCGACATGGCTGAAATCGCCACGGCAGGCTATCGCGCGATCATCTGCAACCGCCCCGATGGCGAAGGCGCGGACCAGCCGTCTTTCGAAGAAATCGAAATCGCCGCCAGGGCCGCCGGGCTGGAGGCGCGCTATGTGCCTGTCCAGACCGGCATGGTCAAAGATGAAGATGTGATTGCGTTCGGCGATGCCCTGGCAGAGGTTCAGCGCCCCGTGCTGGCCTATTGCCGGACCGGCACCCGCTCGGCGACGCTCTGGTCCTTTTGCGAGAGCCGGAAACGCCCGATGGCCGAGATCCTGAGCAGGACCAAGGCTGCCGGATATGACATGAATGGTGTGGCCCGACGCATCGCAAATGGCGGCAAGACGCCGACGGACACCGGGGATGCACATTTCGAAGTCGTGATCGTCGGTGCGGGCGCAGGCGGCATTGCCGTCGCGGCGAGCCTGAGATCCCGAAAGCCCGGACTGAAGATCGCGGTGATCGATCCGGCGGATATCCACTACTACCAGCCCGGATGGACCATGGTCGGCGGCGGGATATTCGACGCGCAGTCCACGGCCAAGACGATGGGCAGCCTGATCCCGAATGGCGTGCACTGGATCAAGGCCGCCGTGGCCGCCTTTGAGCCGAAGAACGATGCCGTGATCCTCGATGGCTGCCGGGTGGTCAAGTACGACCGGTTGGTGGTTTGCCCCGGGCTGAAGCTTGATTGGGGCCGGATCGAGGGACTGGAAGAGACGCTGGGCCGCAACGGCGTGACATCGAATTATCGCTATGACCTTGCGCCCTACACCTGGCAACTGGTGCAGGAAATGAAACAGGGCCGCGCGCTGTTTACCCAACCGCCGATGCCGATCAAATGCGCCGGTGCCCCGCAAAAGGCGCTGTATCTTTCAGGCGATGCCTGGTTCCGCCGCCGCGTCCTCAAGAATATCGACATCCAGTTCATGAATGCAGGCGGCGTGCTGTTCGGCGTGAAGGACTATGTGCCCGCGCTGATGCAATATATCGAGAAATACGACGCCACGCTGAACTTCTTTCACGATCTCGTCTCGGTCGACGGCCCCGCCAAAAAGGCGACGTTCCGGGTCGCAAAGCCCGACACCGATCCGGAACACGTGACCGTGGACTTCGACATGATGCATGTCTGCCCGCCGCAAGTGGCACCGGATTTCATCCGCGTCTCGCCTCTGGCCGATGCCGCCGGATGGGTCGATGTCGATCAGGCGACACTGCGTCACAAGACCTATGACAACATCTGGTCCCTCGGTGACGTCATGAACGCCCCCAATGCCAAGACGGCGGCCGCCGCGCGCAAGCAGGCGCCGACCGTGGCCGACAACATCGTGGCCGATATCGCGGGCCGTTCAGCCGTGGCGCAATATGATGGCTACGGCTCCTGCCCCCTGACGGTCGAACGCGGCAAGATTGTCCTGGCTGAATTCGGCTATGGCGGCGTGCTCAAACCCTCGTTCCCGTCTTGGGCGATCGACGGCACGAAACCGACCCGCACGGCATGGTTCCTCAAGGAAAAGCTGCTGCCGCCGATTTATTGGCAAGCCATGCTGAAGGGCAAGGAATGGATGGCCAAGCCCGAACGGTTGGGCACACCCCTCAAATAGCGCTGTCCTGTCGGGGGCGGGTCGCCGCCCCTGCTTTTGCCCAGAAACCTCCACCGGTCGCACCCGGTCGGTCAGGAAGCCTGCCACTTCCGGCTGCACAGTTCCGAATTGTGATCCATCGATGACCAGCTTTCGCCAGTATTTCCCCATTCTCGACTGGGGCCGCTCCTACAACCGGTCGGCGCTGTCGAACGACCTGATTGCGGCGGTCATCGTGACGATCATGCTGATCCCGCAATCGCTGGCCTATGCGTTGCTTGCGGGGCTCCCGCCCGAGGCCGGGATCTATGCGTCCATTGTGCCGATCCTGCTCTACGCGATCTTTGGGACCAGCCGGGCGCTGGCGGTCGGGCCGGTCGCGGTCGTGTCTTTGCTGACGGCCTCTGCCATCGGGCAGGTGGCGGACCAGGGAACAGCCGGTTACGGCGTGGCCGCCTTGACGCTGGCCTTTCTATCGGGCGGTTTTCTGGTCCTGATGGGTGTGTTCCGGTTGGGATTCCTTGCCAACTTTCTCAGCCATCCGGTGATTGCGGGGTTCATCACGGCATCCGGCATCCTGATCGCCACCAGCCAGCTGAAACATATCCTTGGCGTGACGGCGCATGGGCATACCCTGCCGGAAATGCTGGGCTCGATCTTTGCGCATCTCAACGAGATCAACTGGATCACCGTTGTCATCGGCAGTGCCGCGACTGGGTTTCTTTTCTGGGTGCGCAAGAACCTGAAGCCCGGACTGCGCAGACTTGGTGTCCCGCCGCTGCTTGCCGATGTCCTGACCAAGGCGGGCCCCGTCGCCGCGGTCGTCGCCACCACCGTCGCCGTCTGGGCATTCGATCTCGCCGGGCGCGGCGTGAACATCGTGGGCACTGTGCCTCAGAGCCTGCCGCCGCTGACCCTGCCGGGCCTGTCCCCGGATCTGATGAAAACCCTTTTGGTGCCCGCGATCCTGATTTCGGTCATCGGCTTTGTCGAAAGCGTTTCCGTGGCGCAGACCCTTGCGGCGAAGAAACGTCAGCGTATCGACCCCAACCAGGAACTGATCGGCCTGGGCGCGGCCAACCTGGGCGCGGCCTTTACCGGCGGCTATCCGGTAACCGGCGGCTTTTCCCGGTCCGTGGTCAATTTCGATGCCGGGGCGGAAACCCCGGCTGCCGGTGCCTTTACCGCGATTGGCCTTGGCATTGCCGCGGTCGCCTTGACACCGCTGGTCTATTACCTGCCCAACGCCACGCTGGCCGCGACGATCATCGTGGCTGTCCTGAGCCTTGTTGATCTGTCGATCCTGCAAAAGACGTGGCGATATTCGCGCGCCGATTTTTCCGCGGTTGCGGTGACGATCCTGCTGACGCTTGGCCTGGGCGTCGAGATCGGTGTGGCCGCCGGCGTCGCGATCTCGGTGGTCTTGCACCTCTACAAAACATCCCGCCCGCACGTGGCCGAGGTCGGTCTCGTGCCGGACAGCCAGCATTTCCGCAACATCCGCCGCCATAAGGTGTCCACCGACCCGACGCTGGTGACACTGCGGGTGGATGAAAGCCTTTACTTCGTGAACGCCCGCTTCCTGGAGGATCTGGTTCAACGTCGGGTCGCCGATGGCTGTGCGATCCGCAACGTCGTGCTGATGTGCTCCGCGATCAACGATGTGGATTACTCTGCTTTGGAAAGCCTGGAGGCGATCAATCATCGGTTGAAGGATATGGGCGTGGGTCTTCATCTGTCAGAGGTCAAAGGCCCCGTGATGGACAGGCTGACACGCTCCCACTTCATCGCTGACCTGAATGGCCAGGTCTTCTTGTCGCAATTTGACGCGTGGAAGGTACTGACGGATCCGACACGGATGGCAAATGCTGTGGAATGACCCGAAAGCACAGAACGTCATGACGATCTCTAACACCGAAAGATGCCTTGCGCGGCCCGAGTAGCCGCGCGGCTTCGGGGCAAGGGGCCGGGACCACCCGGTGTGGCCAGGCCCGATCCGCTGACCCAAGATCATAAGCAAGTATCAAGCATGCAGTGTTCCATCCGTCGGGGCCAGCGGCGCGTGCCACTGGGCGTGTACCCCGATCCAGATTGGGCAACCGGATACCGAACCCATTGACCTGACTGCCTTTCCGCCCCGCAAGATGACACGCTTGCGCGACTGTCACGCCTTGCTCTGCGCAGCAGAAGACATCGCGCGCGGCATCACAGATATACCCCGTACGGTGCCTTATCCCGGCCCGGCAGACCACCCGTGGTGCGGCTGATCCGAAGGTACCCGTTGACAGGTACTATAATTAAAAGTATTTGTACTACAAATGAGGGGGAATTGTCGTGCAGATTACGAAAGTCTCAGCAGTCGTCTGCAATGCAGAGATGCGCAACTGGGTCTTTGTCCGCGTCGAAACGGACGTGCCGGGGCTAGTGGGCTGGGGCGAGGCGACGCTGGAATGGAAAACACGCGCGGTGACCGGGGCCATTGCGGACATCGAGCCGCTACTCATCGGGCAGGATCCGCGCAACATCGAACAATGCTACCAGATCATGACACGCCACGGGTTCTGGCGGATGGGTGTGATCGGAATGTCCGCCATCAGCGGCATCGAGATCGCCTTGTGGGATATCCTCGGGAAATCGCTTGATACACCGGTTTGGCGGCTGCTGGGCGGACAGGTGCGCGACCATCTGCGGACTTATACGCACCTTGGCATGGGCAACATGACATCCGTCTACGAGACGGATGGCGCACAGGAACTGGCTGAACGTGGCCGTGCCGTGGTCGACGCGGGCTATAGCGCCGTCAAGGTCGTCGCCATTCCCTATGCGCATTATATTGCGTCGAACCGCGCCATCGACGGTGTCGGCGAAGCGATCGACGCGCTGCGCTCCGAGGTTGGGCCGGATATCGACATCATGGTCGATTTCCACGGACGGCCTGCCTCGGCTTCGCTCGCCCGCGAATTCCTCAAGGTCCTGGAACCTTCCCGCATCCTGTTCGCGGAAGAACCCGTCCCGCCGGAGAATGTCGACGCGATGGCCGAGCTGACGCGGACATCCCCGGTCACCATCGCCGGGGGCGAACGGCTCATTGGTCGGGCGGGTTTTGACACCGCGCTCAAGGCCGGAGCCTTCCATATCGCGCAGCCGGACATCGTGCATGTCGGCGGTCTGTGGGAAGCAAAGAAAATCGCCGCAATGTGCGAGACCGCCGGGATCGGCGTCGCACCCCACAATCCACTGGGTCCGATTGCCGGGATCGCCGCGCTGCACTTTGGGGTGTCGACCCCGAACCACATTATCCAGGAAGAGATGGTTGGCGCAGTTCCGTGGTATGACAGCGTTGTCAAATGGCCCATCGACAAGGTCGCGGGACGCTGGGACCTGCCGGAAAAACCGGGGCTGGGACTGGAAGTCGACGAAGCCGAAGTCGCGGCCCATCCCTTCCAGCAGGAAGTGCTTCACACCCGAAATGCGGTGCTGCCCGATGGCACCATCGTGGATTGGTGATCGCCATGTCAGGACGTTTGCAAGACAAGGTAGCGATCATCACCGGGGCCGGACGGGGCATTGGCGCCGCAATCGCGCGCGCGTTTGCCGCCGAGGGCGCGAAGGTCGTGGTCGCTGAAATGGACGAAGCGACCGGCACGGCCGTTGCCTCGGAGACCGGAGGGCTTTTCTGCCGCTGCAACGTCACGTCGCAGCCCGATATCGACAGGACGATCCACGAGACGCTCGATCGGTTCGGACGGATCGATATCCTGGTGAACAACGCAGGCGCGAACGTGTTTCATCGCCCGCATGAGATGCCGCGATCCGAGTGGGCGCGCTGCATGGCGCTGGACCTCGAATCCTGCTGGGCCATGGCCGAAGCGGTTTTGCCCGACATGCGCGCCCGGCGCGGCGGCGCGATCATCAATATCGCAAGCACACATGGCTTCAAGATCATCCCCCATACCTTCCCCTACCCCGTCGCCAAGCACGGGCTGATCGGACTGACCAAGTCCTTGGGGATCGAATACGCGGCAGAGAACATCCGCGTGAACGCGATCGCTCCGGGGTACATCGATACCCAGATCGCCCGCGACTACTGGGCGGGGTTCGACGACCCCGCGGCAGAACGGCTGCGCGCCGAGAACCTGCATCCGCCACGCCGGATCGGTCAGCCCGAGGAGGTCGCCATGACGTCGGTCTTCCTGGCCTCGGACGAAGCCACCTTCATCAACGCAGAGACAATCACCATCGACGGGGGTCGCTCGGCGTTGTTCCACGACTAAGACCACAATTTCATAGGGAGGAAACCATGAAACATCTGAAACTTACCGCTGCCTGCATCGCCGGGCTGCTCATTCCGCTCGGCGCTGCTGCGCAGGATGATGGCATCAAGATCGGCTACATCAACAAGATGGGCGATCACCCTTGGTTCGTGGCCGAGGTCGCCGGCGCATCCGAAGCCGCCGAGGCGGCCGGTGCCGAGTTCGTAAGCCAGGACGTGCAATTCAACGCCGATCTCGCGATCACCACGCTCGATACGATGATCGGCGACGGCGTCGACGGAATTGCCATCGTCGTTCCCGACCGGGCGCTTGGCCCGGTGATCGCGGCGCGCGCCGCCGAAGCCGGCGTGCCGCTGATCGCGGTGGATGACGACATTCTGGACCAGGAAGGCAACCCCGTGCCCTACGTCGGTCTCAACGCGTTCGTCATCGGCGAGCGTGTGGGCGAAAACCTGGCCAAGTTCTACGAGGAAAGCGGCTGGGACAAGGACTCGGTCGGCATCGTCTCGATCGAGGACCGCAAGGCCGACACCTGCATGCAGCGCAACGGCGGTGCTGAAAAGGGCCTGCTGGCGAACTCCGATCTGACCGAAGACCAGATCGTGCGCGCCGCCTATGACAACACCATGGTCAACGCCATCGACGTGATGACGACCACGCTGACCGCGAACCCGCAGTACGATCACTGGATCTTCTATTCGTGCAACGACGATGGGGTGCTTGGGGCCGCCCGCGCCATGGAAAACTCGGGCTATTCGGCCGATGTTGGCATTGGGATCGGCATCGACGGCAGTCGCGCCTGCGATGCCTTCGGCAACGGTCGCAGTTCGGCGTTCAAGGGCACCATGTGGCTGAATTCGGCCAACCACGGTCGTGACGCGGTGAACCTGCTGGTTGCGTCGATCAAGGACGGCACACCGCTGCCCACGGCGACCTATTCCGACCCGGAATTCATCACGCTGTCCAACTTCGCTGACTACTCCGACCGGCTCTGCAACTGACCGGTCAGGGGCGCGCATCCCCAGTGGTGCGCGCCCCGACCTGACCCGTCCATGAAGGAGAGCCCCATGACTACCCCATTTCTGCGCATCGACGGGCTGACCCGGCATTTCGGTCCGGTGCAAGCCCTGTCCGACATCACCCTAGAGTTTCACCCAGGCGAAGTTCTGGCACTGGTGGGGGAAAACGGCGCTGGCAAATCCACCATGATGCGGTTGCTGGAAGGTGTCTTCCCTCCGACCAGCGGCAGCATTCACATCAACGGCCAGGCGGTCAGGTTCGCGCAGCCTCGCGAAGCCCATGCCGCGGGCATTCGCGTCATCCACCAGGAACCAGAGATCGTGCCGGATCTGACCGTTGCCGAGAACATCTTTACCGGTGACCTGCCCCGCAGGGGGCGGCATTTCCTGGACTGGAAACGGCTTTTCACCGACACCGAGGCGCTTTTGGAAACCTTCGGCATGGCGCACGAACTGCATCCCCGGCAGCTTTGTGCCGGTCTTGGCCCAGCCCAGCGCCAGATGATCGAAATCATGCGCGCCGTGCAGGCCGGCGGCAAGCTGATCGCCTTTGACGAGCCGACCTCGTCGCTGACCGACGAAGAAACCCGTCGCCTGTTTTCCATCATTCGCCGGTTGCGCGACGAAGGGGTGGCCGTGATCTATATTTCGCACCGCCTGGTCGAAATCACGGAACTGGCCGATCGTGTCGCGGTTCTCCGCGACGGCAAATTGGTCGATGATCTGCCTGCCGAGGGCATCACCGAGGAACAGATCACCCGCCTGATGGTCGGGCGGCCGCTGTCCGACATGTTTCCCGGCCGCGCGCCGTCTACCGGCGAGATCATCTTGGATGTCGCCCGTATGAGCACCGACCACGTCACCGACATTTCGCTGCAGCTGCGTGCAGGCGAGGTTCTGGGGATCGGCGGTTTGATCGGGGCTGGCAGGTCCGAACTGGCCAAGGGCATCTTCGGCTTTCACCGTCGCACCGCCGGGACGGTTCGCGTCGGCGGCACCGATCTGCCGTCGGGCGATACAGCCGCCGCGATTGCCGCCGGCATCGGCTTCGCCCCCGAGGACCGCAAGGAAGAGGCGCTGCTGCTGATGCAGACCATCCTCGAGAACGCGGTCCTCTGCGTCCCGCAAAAGGTCTCGAGCGGCGGTTTCTTCAACCGGGCCAAGGCACTGGAACTGATTTCCGGCATCTCGAAACAGATGCGGCTCAAGGCCTCATCGCTGGATGCGCCGATCACCTCGTTGTCGGGCGGCAACCAGCAAAAAGTCGTGCTGACCCGCTGGCTGGCAAGCGATCTCAAGGTGCTGATCCTCGACGAGCCGACACGCGGCATCGACGTGGGCGCGCGGTCCGAGATCTATGACCTTATCCGCAGCCTGACCGACACCCAGGGGTTGGGCGTCATCGTGATCTCGTCGGAACTGCCCGAACTGCTTGGCCTGTCCGACCGAATTCTCGTCATGGCCGAGGGTCGCATCCAGGCGGAATTCGACCGCGACGCAGCAAATGAACAGAACATCATGGCCGCGGCCATTCCCCACAGGCAGCCGATTGCCGGGGCACAACTCGAAGGAGCGGACCATTGACCGATCAAACCAACAACGCCCAAAAAGAAGGGTTCAAGATGCACCGCTTCATCGAACGGGTCGGCATCCACAATATCAGCCTGCTGGTCGCGCTGATCGGGCTGCTGGTCATCTTTGGTGTGCTTCGCGGGGATGTTTTCTTCTCGACGCGGAACTTGCTGAACATCGGCATGGGCGTCGCCATCCTGGGCGTTCTCGCGATTTCCCAGACCGGTGTGATCGTGTCCGGCGGCCTCGACATTTCGGTCGGCTCAATTGTTGGCCTGACGACCGTCGCCACCGCCATGACCATCCAGGCGACTGACATGGCGGGGCTGGGCCTGCTGGCAGGCATCGTGGTCGGCGGTCTGGCCGGGCTGGTGAACGGACTGCTGATCACCTACGGGCGGATCAACGCGGTCATCGTGACACTGGGCACCATGGCGATCTTTCGTGGTGTGGCCTTCATCCTGTCCAACGGCCAGTCGATTTCGATCTTCAACGACAGCTTCCGCTGGATTGGCACGGGCCGCATCCTCGGGCTTCCGGCGCCGATCTGGATCCTGATCGCGGTGGCCATCGGCTTTTACATCTTCATGCACAAAAGCATCGTCGGCCGGAACTATTATGCCATTGGCGGAAACCCCATCGTGGCGCGCCTGTCCGGCCTGAAGATCCCGAACTACCGCGTTGCCATCTACGTCGTTTCCGGCATCATGGCAGGCGTGGGCGGTATCCTTCTGGCTGCGCGCACCGGGTCCGGACAGCCGATTTCCGGCTCGGACGGCCTCGAACTCGAAGCCATCACCGCGGCATTCCTCGGTGGCTGCGCGATGCAGGGCGGTCGGGGCACGGTGGTCGGCGCACTGCTTGGGGTTGCGATCATCGGCGTCCTCAACAATGGGATGATCCTGACTGCGGTTCCCACATTCTACCAGATGCTGGCCAAGGGATCCCTTCTTATCCTTGCCGTTTTCCTGGCAGAGTACCGCTTGAACAAGAATTGAGTACGCATGGCGATCAAAAAGGCAAAACCTCTGCGGAACGCACAACCGCGACCGCGCGAGATGGTGACCAGCACGCTGGCGCAAAAGATCCTGTCGGGCGAGTTTTCGCCCGGCACCCAGCTGCCGACAGAGGCAGAGATGAGCCAGGAAATGGCAGTCAGCCGGACCGCGCTGCGTGAAAGCGTCCGGATGCTTGCCGGCAAGGGCCTGATCGCAAGCCGCCCGCGCATCGGCACCATCGTCCTGCCTTCCGAGCAATGGAACCACCTGGACAGCGAACTGCTGGCCTGGCGCGAACGCCTGCCGCCGGACGTCAATTTCATTCGCGCGCTGACCGAGGCCCGGCAAGTCATCGAGCCGGCCGCCGCGGCCATGGCCGCCCTGCGCGCCGACGGAACCGACCTTGGCCGGATCCAGACCGCCTATGACCGCATGTGTGGCGGACAGACGGCCGACATCGAGGGCACGGTCGCGGCGGACGAAGATTTCCACCTCTCCATTCTCCGGGCCAGCAAGAACGAGATCTTCGCCAATTTTGGCGCTGTCATCGGATCCGCCCTGCGCATGAGCTTCCGCTTGACCACACGCGCGGCGCAGAATTTCTCGGCCTCGCTCGCAACGCACGGTGCCGTGCTCGAAGCAATCCGCATGCGGGATGCCGCCAAGTCGCGGGACTTGATGACCGGGTTGATCGACCTCGCCGCGCATGAGTTGAACAGCATCGCCGTCCCCGACGGACCGCCCCAGAAACCGGACCCGTGACCTCCCCTCGCTGTCTGGAATTCAGCGCAGGAAATCTTCGCGCCTCGGTGGATCCCGAAATGGGCGCGGCCTTGCTGTCTTTCGACCTGGCGACACCGGCGGGCCCCAGACCGATATTGGCGCCATCAGGTTCAGAACCGTCAGACGTCGGGCACTCGTCGCTGTTTCCGATGGCCCCCTTTGCCAACCGCATAAGGAACAACCGGCTGATCATCGCAGGACGCGACGTCCAGCCTGAGCCCAACACGGATGATCCCTTGTGCCTGCATGGCTGGGCCTGGCAACGCGCATGGCAAGTGGCACGGCAGGCACCCGACAGCTGTCAGCTGCGGATGCGACTGCGCGACCACGGCTATGATCTGACCTTGACCTACGAGATGTATCTTTCCGAGACGGCCCTGCAGCTTACCCTTGGTGCGGTAAATGAAAGCGCCGCCCCAGCGCCGGTGGGCCTTGGTCTGCACCCTTACTTTCCCCGCGGCGCGGACACCCGGATCAGCTTTGCAGCCGACAAGGTCTGGCCCGACGGTCCGGGGCACCTGCCTGCCGGGTCCAGGCCGATCTCAGAGTGTGACGATTATTCAGCCGGCCGAAGCCTTCCGCCGGTCTGGCGCAATGACTGCTATTCCGGGTGGTCCGGGCAGGCACGCATCCAGCAGCCCAGCCTGGGCTACGATCTGGACCTGACTGCGCGGGGCACGGATGTGCTGATGTTCTATGCCGATCCCTCGCTGGAACGTTTCGCACTCGAACCGCAAACCCACGTCAGCGGGGAAACCCACACAGGGTCCGATGGCCTGCTGGCGCTTGCGCCCGGACAGGACACCCGGATCAGCTTGACCTTGTCCGTGCGACCCCACGCCCCCAACCCAGCCCCACAGGTCCCCCATGCCCCAGATTGATCTTTCCGCCACGACATGGGTTGCCGCCGATTGGGGGTCCACGAACTTGCGCCTGTGGCTGATGACCGACGACGACAAGGTGGTGCACAAGATTCAGGGCCCGCGCGGAGCGGCGCAATTGACCGGGGCGGAATTCGGAACGGAATTGCGCGCCCTGCTGGCCCCGGTTCTGACCGGTCGGGACGGCGACCCGCTGGAGGTTATCGCCTGTGGCATGGTGGGATCGCGTCAGGGTTGGGCCGAAGCGGCCTACCAGAACGTTCCAGCCGCGCCGGTGAATGCGGTTCGGGCGCGGATCGTGTCCGATGACCGCAACGAGCTGACGGTTCATATTCTGCCCGGGCTTCAACAACTCTCCCCGCCCGATGTCATGCGCGGCGAAGAAACCCAGATCGGTGGCCTGCTCGTCTCCGATCCGGATTTCGACGGAATCGTCTGCCTTCCGGGAACGCACAGCAAATGGGCCCGCGTTTCAAATGGACAGGTAACATCCTTCGCCACCTGCATGACGGGCGAGATGTTCTCCCTTCTCTCCGAACACTCTGTCCTGCGTCATACCATCGATACCGACTCGCTGGACCTGGCATCCTTCGAGACCGCCGCCTCGGAAACCCTGACACGACCCGACGCTCTTTTGACCCGGCTGTTCAGCGTCCGCGCGGCCGCACTTGTTTCCGACGCCCGCCCGGGTGAAGCGGCGGGCCGCCTTTCGGGGCTGCTCATCGGGGCCGAGATCGGGTCGCTGCGCGGCCTCTGGCCTGACCTGCCCATAGCCGTTCTCGGGGCCTCCTCCCTCTCGGGGCTTTATGTCCGCGTCTTGCAGGCTGCGGGCATGAGCGTGACGCAGATCGATGCAGAGCACGCGACCGTCCAGGGGCTTGCGAAAGCTCACCGAACACTGAGGCGCCAGATGACGTCAGCCGCAATCTGACTGCCAACCTGCGCTGCCCTGATCAGGGCGAGGTCGACGATAAGGCGCAGGCATCGCACGCCACCGGCAGGCCCTGTATCGAGGGGCCGCAGGAGAGATGGAACCTAATCCTCGATTGCAAGAAGGCCCCCTGGCACATGCGCGGAAAAGGGCGTCAATCCCCTACTTTTCTCGAATTCTCTCCAATTCGATGCATCTCCCGTTAAGCCATTGCTTTAACATAAGTTAATAAAATCCTTCGTCCAAAAAGTGACCCATGGTAAAGATGAAAATCTAAGGTGGACGATAGACCACTGACGTAAAAGATTTTTTTGGGGGGAACTGAACCATGGTCGATCCGGACCTTTTCACAACTGTAGCCGACAACACACTTCTGCCTTTCGGCGGGAACCTGATCGCCCAAGGCGACGACAACTTTGAGCAGTTCGACATTTCAGAGATTTTTGAAGACGGATTTTCTTTTGGAAACAGGATCTTCACCGAGCTGTTCCTGAGCACGAACGGTGGCGTTTCGTTTATCGACGAGACGATCCCCTTCAATGGCACCTTCCCGAACACCGAATTCATCATTGCCCCCTTCTATGATGACCTCGACAACCGCACCCTGCCGCCCGGAGCAGATCCGGGGGTCTATTTCGACACGAATACCGCAAGGGATTCGATCGTTGCCACCTGGGTCGGTGTCGGCATCTTCAGCAACAACGTGACCGCCCCGAACACCTTCCAGCTGGAAATCATGGATCAGGGCGAAGGCGACGCCGAGATCATCTTCCGCTATTTCGACATGGGAAATTCCCGCGGTGACTCGTTCCAGATCGGTGCCGTTGCCGATGGCGCACCGCGCATCTTCCTGCGCGGTGGCACCGCCGGGGATGAACTGGGTCCGGCATCGGGCATGGACACGCTAGAGGGGAACACCGGCGTCGCAGGCGTCTGGCAATTTCGTGTCATCGACGGCGAATTGCAGATCGACGATCTGCTGGGCGAAACCCTGAACGGCAACAACAATCCGAACACGATCAATGGAACCAACCGCAACGACGTGATCAGCGGCGGCGGCGGCAACGATACGATTCTGGGGCGTCTGGGCATCGACCGACTCAGCGGTGATGCGGGCGAGGACTCCATCGACGGCGAGGGTGATGACGACATCATCAACGGTGGCGACGACAACGACACCCTGAAAGGGAGCGGTGGCGACGACACCCTGATGGGGGACGCGGGCGACGACCGGCTGGAAGGCGGCTCGGGCACCAACGAGCTCGATGGCGGCAGCGGTGCCGATCAGCTGGTTGGAACCGGGGGCACATCCTTCGCGTCCTACCGCAGCTCCACCACCGGGTTGACGGCCAACCTGAACAACACGAACGAAAACACCGGCGATGCGGTCGGTGATACCTATACGGCCCTGACGGGCATCATCGGGTCGGGCTTCAACGACCAGATCACCGGCAACAATCAGTCGAACGAACTGCGCGGCAACGCCGGCAACGACGCGATGGATGGCGATGACGGGAACGACACCATCAAGGGCGAAGAGGGGGACGACACCCTCATTGGCGGCGATGGCGACGACGAACTGTCGGGTGGTGCGGGTGCGGACGCCCTGATCGGTGGACCCGGTCGGGACTCGGCCAGCTATCGCGACGCGACAATGGCGGTCGTGGCCGATCTGGAGAATGCGGGTGCGAACTCCGGCGAGGCTGCGGGGGATACCTTCTCGTCGATCGAGGACCTGATCGGGGGCAGCGGCGACGACAGCCTCAGCGGCACGGCCACCGCCAACGTCATTTCCGGCAGCGACGGGGACGATACGCTCGTCGGACGCGGCGGCAACGATACGCTCAACGGCGACAATGAGGACGACGTCCTCAACGGCGGCGAAGGGGCTGACCGGCTCAACGGTGGCCGCGCCAACGACATCGCCTCCTACGAGGATGCAACGACGGGTGTTCAGGCGAACCTGGGCAACTCGGCCGCCAATACCGGCGAAGCAGCGGGCGACACCTACAACTCGATCGAAGGGCTGATGGGATCGGCCTTCAACGATACGCTGATCGGCGACGGCAACGACAACCTGATCATCGGCGGGGCGGGTGACAACACCCTGAACGGCGGTGGCGGCAACGACACCCTGCGCGGCGGGACAGGATCCGACGCGCATATCGGCGGGTCGGGTTCGGATACGGCGGACTATAGCGAAGCGGCCTCCGGCGTGCGCGCCAGCCTCTTCGATGCCTCCGGCAACACCGGCGAGGCGCGGGGCGACACCTACAACAGCATCGAGGGGCTCATGGGCTCCGCGTTCAATGACACGCTGGAAGGCACGAGCAACGCCCAGATGATCATGGGCCTGGCCGGCGACGACCTGATCCTGGAACGTGGCGGTGCCGACACGATCGACGGCGGAGAGGGCCTCAACACCCTGTCCTACGAGAATGCCAATACCTTCGTGGTCGTAGACCTGGAGGACAGCACCGCCAACCGCGGGGCCGCGTCCGGCACGACGATCACCGGCATCCAGAACCTGGTCGGCACGACCGCGGCCGACGACCTGCTGGGCGACGCCGAAGCCAACATGCTGTCGGGCGGTGGCAACGTCGACAACCTGAACGGGCGCGGTGGGGATGACACCCTGATCGGCGGGGCAGGCAACGACCAGCTGACCGGCGGTGACGGTGCCGACAGCTTTGTCGTCGAGACGGGCATGGGCAACGACACGGTCACCGACTTCTCGTTGAGCGAAGATTCGATCGACTACTCGCGCCTGTCCTCGGCAGAACGGGCCGCCGTCACCTTCTCGGCCAATGGCGCCGGCGACCGGGTCATCACCCTGGGCGACGGATCCACGATGACGCTGACCGGCGTGCCGCGGAACGTGGCCCCCACCGGCACACCGGTGGTCACAGGAACAGCCCGTGAGGATGAGACCCTCACGGTCGATACCTCCAGCATCGCCGACGCGGACGGGCTGGGCGCGCTTTCGGTCCAATGGCTGCGCGCCGGGGCAGAAATCGCGGGCGCGACCGGGTCGACCTATGTCCTGGGCCAGGATGATGTCGGCGCGGCTATCTCGGCCCGCGTCAGCTATACCGACGGTTTCGGCAGCGACGAGACGCTGACCAGCGCCGACACCGCGGCCGTCGAAAACGTGAACGACGCGCCGACCGGTGCCGTGACCATCGACGGCAGCGCGACCCAGGGTCAGACCCTGACCGCGAACACAACCACCGTTGCCGACGAAGACGGCCTCGGAAGCTTCTCCGTGCAGTGGCTGCGCGGCGGCGCAGAGATCGCCGGGGCCACGGGGGCGACCTATACCCTCGGGCAGGATGATGTCGGTGGCGCGATCAGCGCCCGTGTCAGCTACACCGATGGCGGCGGCACGGCCGAAGTCCTGACCTCGGCTGCGACGGCTGCGGTGCAGAACGTCAACGATGCCCCCACGGGCGCCGTGACGATTGCCGGGACCTTGGCGCAGGGCCAGTCCCTGACCGCTGACACCAGCGCCATCGCCGACGCAGACGGCCTGGGTGCCTTCAGCATCCAGTGGCTGCGGTCCGGTGTGGAAATCGCCGGGGCCACTGGCAGCAGCTATGCGCTGCTGCAGGCGGATGTAGGCGCGGCCATCACGGCCCGCGTCAGCTACACCGACGGCGGTGGCTTCGCCGAGGTTGTGACTTCGGCGGCGACCGGTCCGGTGCAGAACGTCAACGACGCCCCGACAGGCGCGGTGACGATCTCTGGCGTCGCACAGGTCGGCCAGGCCCTGACCGCCAGTTCTGCCGCGGTCAGCGATGATGACGGCATCAACCCGGCGACCGTCGCAGGCCAATGGCTGCGCGATGGGGCCGCGATCCAGGGGGCCACAGCGACCAGCTATACCTTGACCGGCGACGATATCGGGTCGCAGGTAAGCTTCCGCTTCTCCTACACCGACAACTTCGGGACCGCCGAATCCGTAACCAGCGTGGCCACCGCCGCAGTGACAGGTGGACTGAACCTGCGCGGCACGCCGGGACCGGATCGCCTGGTCGGCACCAGCGGCAACGACACGATCGATGCCCTGGCCGGAAACGACACCATCATCGGTGGTGCCGGAAACGACCAGATCATCGGTGGACCAGAAACGGGCGACCTGCGCGATGTGGTCTTTGCGGGCGAGGGCAACGACACCGTCTTCGGTGGATCCGGAAACGACGAGTTGCGCGGTGACGCGGGCAACGACTCGCTGATCGGCGGAGCCGGGGCCGATACCGTGATCGGGGGCACCGGAGACGACATTCTCACCGGCGGATCCTTCGGTGACGAGATCTTCGGCGGCGACGGGCTGGACTTCATCAACGGCGGCTTTGGGTCCGATCGGGTCAATGGTGGCGGCGGAGCAGACCGGTTCTTCCATCTGGGCATCGCGGATCACGGGTCCGACTGGATCCAGGACTACAACGGGGCCGAGGGCGACGTGCTGGTCTATGGCGGCAACGCCACCCGCGACCAGTTCCAGATCAACGTCACCACCACGCCCACGGCCGGCAGCGCGGGGGTTCAGGAAGCCTTCGTCATCTATCGCCCGACCGGAGACATCCTCTGGGCACTGGTTGACGGTGACGGCCAGGCAGAGATCAATCTCCGCCTCGGTGGTCAGGTCTTTGACCTGACAGCCTGAGGCCCGGACATATCGGGGCCGGGCATCCGGCCCCCACCCAAAAGAGGCAGGATCGCATCCTGCCTCTTTTTCGTTTGATCCGTTGACCGAATGACGCAACGGAAATCAGGAAACGATCCGAACGGCAAAGGTCACACCGTCGGTCAATTCGAAACGAAAAACGCCAACCTGCCCAATTCTCTCCATATTTGTGTGGAAATCGTCCGACTTGTGCAGTCCGGGACCGGGTACGTCTTCCCGCGCTGCCAAGGTGGGAAGGTTTCGTGACCGTGGTGGGATACGGACATCAGTCAGAACAACGCGGGACAAGGGCCGCGCCGGATTTCCGGTGCGCTGTGCCTTTGCGCGGCGCATGCAGCTGATCGGTCATATTGCGTATCTTTCGGCCATCGTGATCCTGTCCTCCGCTGTCTCCAAGGAGTTGCTCGGCCAGGCCACCGTGGCGGTCCTGGTGATCGGATTCCTGGGCAGCTGGCGCTATAGCTGGGCGGCCATAAACTTCACCCGTGCCATGCTTTTCCAGACCATCGTCCACCCCAGGCGCAAGCGCGCCGCACAGGCTCGGTTCGATGCGGCGGGCAACCCGGCGCATGCCTTTTTTCTCGTCACGTCCTATATGATCGGCACTGATACGACGATCGCGGTCTATCGCTCCATCTTTCAGGCGGCGGCAGCGGCGCGGGACGGGGCCACCATCGTGGTGTCCATCGTCGATGGGGCCGACGAACGGTTGATCCGGCAGATCTACGACGTCTCGCCCGCCAGGCCCGCGGGCGTGCGCCTGATCCTGGACCGTATTCCCGGGACCGGCAAACGCGATGCCTTGGCCCGGTCCTTTCGCCTGATCGCGCGGCTGCAACCGACACCGCATGACGTTCTGGTCGTGGCCGATGGCGATACCTGCGTCCCCGAAGACATCGTGGCCCAGATCGCGCCCGTCTTCACCGATCCCAAGGTCGGCGCCCTGACCACCGACGAGGCCGTGTCGATCCCCGAAGACAGCCTGTTTCGCGACTGGTTCAAGCTGCGCTTCGATCAGCGGCAGGTGATGATGTGCTCGATGGGCCTGTCCAAGCGGGTTCTGACGCTGACGGGCCGCATGTCCGCCTTCCGGGCTTGCCTGGCAACGAACCCCGGCTTTATCGAGCTGGTGCAGGCCGACTACATCAACCACCTGCGCCTGGGCCGCGTGAACTTCCTCACCGGGGACGACAAGTCGACCTGGTTCTGGCTGCTCAAGAATGGCTACCAGATGATCTATCTGCCCGACGTGCAGTCGATTTCTGCCGAAACCCAGCCGAAGCCCACATTCTACGACTCCGCCAATGCGCTGATGGTGCGGTGGTTCGGCAACATGCTGCGTACCAACGGCCGCGCCCTGGGCCTGGCCCCGCGCCAGATCGGCGGCTTTACCTGGTGGTCGATCCTGGATCAGCGGGTGTCGATCTGGACGACGATTTCCGGCCCGATTCTGGCGCTGATGGCGGCGCTGACCTACGATATCGCGCTGTTGGCGGTCTACGTCGCCTGGATCATGTTCACCCGCTACATCTTCGTGACGCTGATCACCGCCTTTCGGGGGCGCATCGGCTTCCCGATCACCTATCCGTTCCTTCTCTATTTCAGCCAGCTCTATGGTGCCCTGGTCAAAAGCTTCGTGCTGTTCCGTCTCGACAAGCAGAAATGGACGCGTCAGGCCGCCACCGGCGGTGGGGCGCGCCTGACAGTCGGGCAACGCATGATCGCGGCCAGTTCGGTTTACATGAACGTTCTCACCTTCGGCTGGCTTTTGCTGGCCCTTTTCCATTTTGCAAACGGGGCGAATTGATGTCCCTGATTTATATATACTTTCCGGGCCAGGGGCCCTGCATTCAATGAAGCATTCCAATCCCTCCGAAATGCAGCCCCCCAAGGCATTGCCAACCGGCTTTGCCCACACCGGGGAGCATCCTCAGCTGGAGCTGCCGTTCACCGCACTCGTCGGCCACCGAGAGCTGAAGGGCACGAGCATTTCGATCATGCGCGCCGTGGTCACCGGGTCCTTGCCCGTCGAGGCGGAAAACAGCACTCAGTCCGTGGCGCTGCGCGTCAACCTCGACGGCTTTTCACTGATCCTTTGGGTCGATGCCTTGGTCGAAGGCGTGGGCACCGACGCCATCACACTGCATTTCACCGATCCGACCGCCTCGCACGCGGCCCCGTTGCGGTATCTGCTGAACAGCTACGTGGCCGGGGATATCGTCTCCATGGGCGGAATGATGGGCTATACCGGTCCGGTTTCGGTCAAGGCCAAGTCGGGGCCGCAGGACCTGGGCCGGGTCCACAAGATCAAGAACCTGCTGCGCCGCGCCTTGGTGGTTGTCCTGACATTGCTGCTGGCTGTCCTGGCCTTTGACCTGGCACGGGATCGCATCCTGTTTGCCTATGAACCCCGCCCGGTGACGATCACGGCACCGGGGCAGACCCTGATGGCCACGACCGCCGGGCAGTTGGCCTATATCGACGCCGGTGCGGGCCCGGATCAGGTGGTCTATTCCATCGCCGCCAATTCCGGCGAATACATCAGCGTCAAGATGCCCTGCGATTGCGGCATCCAGGCGCTGCGCGACTTCGAGTTGGGCGCGACCGTCCTGCCCGGCAGCCCGCTTGTGCGGCTGACCTCCGGGCAAGAGGGTCTCGTCGCCTCCACCGAGATCAGCGCCGAAGGGGCCGCCCGTCTCGTCAGCGGCGACCGCGCCGAACTGGTAACGGCCAGCGGGCGCGTCATTCCGTTGCGGACCCGCATCCTGCCGGCGCGCGACGACACGACCCGGACGATCCCCATCGAGATGGTCCTGACGGAAACGGACGGACTATCGCCCGGCGATGTCGCCCGCCTGCGCCTGCGCAAGAACCTGATCCCCGCCATCCTGCGCGGCGACACCAGCGGCCCGCAGGGAGAGTGAGCCGATGATCCGCCGTCTCACCCCTTTCCTCGCTGCGCTTTTCCTCGCGTTCAGCCCCGCCTCAGGGGCCACCCCGGTCGGCCGCGCATTGGACGCGTCGGACGCCAACTATGCCACGCTTCGGGCCGAGGTTTCTGCCCTGCGCGCCCCGCAGGAACAGGCGGACACGGGGACACCGACCGGCAGCGTTCTGGAACCGGTGGACCTGCGCATCGCCCTCTTCCAGGTCGCGCGCGACGGCGAGGCAGAACATCAGGCCACGGCCCTCAATGCCCAACCGGGCGGCAGAACCGAGGCGCTGACCCTGCACTCGGGCACCGCCACGCTGACCGATCTGCAATCGGTGCCGGAGTATGGGGACAACGGCCTGACACGCCCTTTGATCATAGGGGTCGGGGCGACCCTGCGTCTGACCGAAGGCCAGATTCTGCGGCTTGACCGGGCGGCGGGGGCCTTTGTCATCAACTTCGGCACGCTCGACATCACAGGCGGCGGGATTGTCTCGGCGGGTGGGCCGAACCTCTTGGAACCTGCCTTCGCCCCCTTTGTGCTGACCGGCGGGGCTGGATCCTTCGCGGCCCGTGACGCCTGGTTCGAGGGTTTGGGCATCGCCCGCAGCCTCAGCTTCGGCGGCCTCGCCGTGGCGGGTCAGGGGCTTTACCGGGCGCCCAGCGCGCCACGCATTGTCAATTCCGTCCTGCGCGATGTGGCGACGCTCGCCTTCCTTTCCGGCACCGAAGTAGAGGTCACGGGAACCACCTTCGACCGCTCCCGCGGCTCTGCGATCGTGCTGCGCGGGGTGACCGGCGCACGGCTGCGCGACAACACGATCCTGGACACCATCAAGGGCGACGGTATTCGCCTGCACCGCAGCCCGGACAGCCGGATCACCGGCACCCGGATCTTTCGCGCCCACGCCAGCGGTATCGTGCTGGAGTCGGGCAGCCACGGCAGCCGCGTCTCCGACAGCGTGATCTGGCGCGCGGGACATCAGGGCGTGCATGCCGAGGCATCGGATTGCGTCACCCTCACCGATCTGGCGATCCTGGCACCGCGCCGCGATGGCATCCTGTTGCGCGCGGCGCAGGGGGCGCGGGTCACCGGCAGCCGGATCATGGACGCGGGCCGCGCCGGGCTGCTGATCGCCGGTCAGGCCGAAACCGCCCGCACGCAGCTGTCTGGCAACACACTTGCCTTCAACCGCACCGGGATCGAGACCGCCGCGCCGGGCCGCCTGCGCCTGTCGGGCAACGATTTCACCGACCAGTTTCCCCGCTTTCTCAGCGGGGACGTGCAGGCCCAGACGCCCGCGCTGCTGCGCGATCTGACCGGTGCCGCCCCCATCGTTCTGGCCGCCGGCGGGGTGCCCGATGCGCCCCCCCCCATTCAGCCCTGCCCGTCGGAGTCCTGAGTCATGGTATTTTCCTCCGAAACGTTCCTGTTCCTGTTCCTACCACTGTTCCTGGCGGCCTATTACCTGACCCCGACGCGGGCCAAATCCTATACGATCCTGGCCGGGTCCTACCTGTTCTATGCCTGGTGGCGGGTGGATTTCCTGGGGCTGCTGTTCCTGACCACGGCCTTCGCCTACCTGGTGGGTCAGCGCGTCGCGGCACACCGGGGCACGGCCCGTGGGCGCACCTGGCTCTGGATCGGGGTCGCGGGATGCCTGGGCGTTCTGGGCGTCTTCAAGTATCTGAACTTCTTCCTCGACAGCTTTGCCGCGCTCTTGGGCACCGACACGGCGGGCCTGGGCATCCACTGGCGGCTGATCCTGCCCATCGGCATTTCGTTCTACGTCTTCCAGGCGCTCAGCTATCTGATCGACGTCTGGCGGGGCGATGCCAAGGCGGATGCGCGGTTCATCGATTTCGCAGCCTTCATCGCGCTGTTCCCGCAGCTGATCGCCGGGCCGATCCTGCGCTACAAGGACCTGGAGGACCAGTTCCGCGAACGCACGCATTCCGCCGAGATGTTCGCCGATGGCATGGCCCGGTTCCTGATCGGCCTGGCCAAAAAGGTAATCCTGGCCGACGCCGTTGCCCCCCTGGCCGATCTGGCATTCGGCAATTCCGGCGAGGTGGGCATGGCGCTCGCCTGGGCCGGGGCGATTGCCTACATGTTGCAGCTTTACTTCGATTTCTCGGGCTACTCCGACATGGCCATCGGTCTGGGCAAGATGATGGGCTTCAACTTCCTCGAAAACTTCCGCTTTCCCTACATCAGTCGGTCCATCACCGAGTTCTGGCGCCGCTGGCACATCAGCCTGTCGAACTGGCTGCGCGACTATCTCTACATTTCTCTGGGCGGCAACCGGAAGGGCGCGCTCAGGACCTATTCGAACCTGATGACCGTGATGCTGCTGGGCGGGCTGTGGCACGGGGCGAACTGGACTTTCGTCTTGTGGGGGCTGTGGCACGGCGGCCTGTTGGCCATCGAACGGGCCACGGGCCACGACCGCCGCGCCGCCACCCTGCCCTGGGCCTGGCCCGTCACGATGCTGGCGGTGCTGGTCGGGTGGGTGATGTTCCGCGCCGAACACGTGGGCCAGGGGGTCGAGGTCTACGCGGCCATGCTGGGCGCGAATGGCTGGATGGGCGATGCCGCGCTCTGGGCGCAGGTGACCCGCGAAAGCGTCGCGTTGACCGCGGTCGCTGCGCTGGTCTGCCTGGCGGAGCCGCGCCTGTGGGCCTGGGCCGGGCGCGACCAGACACCGGGCGTTCGCCCCGATGGGACGGCGGTCCTGCCGCTGGTGCAGGGGGCCGTGTCCCTTGGCCTGATCGGGCTTGGGGCCTTCACCGTGATGAAGCTCGCCGAGCAGAGCTTCTCCCCCTTCCTCTACTTCCAGTTTTGAGGTGCGCGCGATGACCCCCACCCTGGCCCTGAAACTGCTCGTCCCGCTGGCCTTCTTTGGCTATGCGGCGGCGGCGAACCTCTCGCTGCTGACCACGCCGGACACCCGCCTGCCGGGGGCCGAGGGCATCTTGACGGGCCGGGTAACCGCTGAAATCGACACGCTCTACCGGGACACCCTGCCCCACAAGACCCCCGCCGTGGGCCTGATCGGAGCGGCCCGCTATCTGCTGCTGGACGAGGGACGCCCCGGCGTCGTCGTCGGCCGCGATGGCACGCTGTTTACCGCCGAAGAATTCCGCGCCGTGGACGAGGGAACCTATGCTCTCGCGCTGACAAACGTCGAGACGACCGCCGCCCGGCTGCGCGATGCGGATGTGCAGTTGGTCGTGGCCCCCCTGCCCGCCAAGCTGGACCTGTTGCGCGACCACGCCGCCGACGGCACCGGGGCCGAGGCCGTTCAGGCGCTCTATGCCCGGTTCCTGACCGATCTGGCCGCGCGGGGCATTGCCACGGTCGACACCCGACCGGCCCTGGCCAGGCTGTCGCAACCCTTCCTGACCACCGACACCCACTGGACGCCCGAGGGGGCGCAGAGCGTGGCCCGCGCCATTGCCGACAGCGGGGCCGTCGCGCTGGGCGATGACAGCTTTGCCATCACGGCCGACGCACCGCGCAGCTTTGCCGGTGACCTCGTGTCCTATGTCACCTCCGACGCGCTGGCACCGCATGTCGGTCTGGCCCGCGAAACGGTCACGCCCTACCGCGCCGAGGCGGCAGCGGTCGACACCGGCCTGCTGGACCTGTTCGGCGGTGGCGGTTCCGGGACGGATCTTGTCGGCACCTCCTATTCCGCCAACCCGGACTGGAGCTTTGCCGAGGCGCTGAAGCTGGCCCTGCACCGCGATGTCATCAACCATGCCGAAGAGGGGCGCGGCCCCTTCGCCCCGATGGTCAGCTATCTGGACCGACTGGACCCGCTTTCCCTGCCTGAAACCGTGGTCTGGGAAATTCCGGTCCGCTACCTGACCGACCCCACGTTGACCGCGCCCAAAAAGACAGAGGGATCGTGATGCCACCCCATTCCCCATCACTGGCACCGGTCGCCTGGATGATTGCCGCCGCCGCGCTGACGCTGGCGGTCGCGACGGGTGCCGTAGGGGCCCAGACCTTAACGCCCGCGCCGGTGATCGACCTGTCCCGCCTGGGCGGGCCCGACAGCGACGCGCGGCGCATCACCGTGACCCTGACCCCTGGCATCCGCAGCGGACGCGAGCTGCGCTCTGCCAGCCTCAAGGACACGCGCCGCCGTCTGTCGCAGGACCAGCCGGTCACCCGCGACGCCCTGCGCGCACTGGCCGATGCGGGCGACGGAATGGCCGCGCTGCACCTGGCCCGGCAATTCGACGCCGAGGGCCTGCGCGTCAATCCGGCGAACCTGGCGCATTACTACGGCATGGCCGCCGCGACCGGTCGGCTTGGCGGGCTGTTCGGCCTGGTCGACACGCTGAAACGGGTCGACCCGGAGCAGACCTCCGAGGCGCGGCTGGCGATGCTGAAACGCACGGTGCTGGCCTATGCCCAGGCCGGGAATTCCGTCGCCATCGAGGCCCTCGCCGGGTTTCATTCCACGGGGCGCCCCTTTGGCCCGCTGGACGCGGACCTGCAGGCGCTGGCGACGACCGGCGCGGGCCAGGGCGCGGCCCTGATTGCCCTGCAACTGGCCAGCGACCGGATGCAGACCGGTTGGAACGACGCCCAGGCCTTGACCGAGGCGCAGGGCTACCTGCGCGCCGCATCGTCTTCGAAATCGGTGCGCGTGCAGTTGCTGGCCGTGAACCTTTTGCCCCTGCTCCAGACGCGGTTGTCCGAGTTGACCGGCGAAGGGGTCGAGGGATGAGGGCCCTGTCGCCCATGATCGCCGCGCTCGCCCTGGCCTGCGCCCTGCCCGCCCTTGCCCAGACCGAGGGCGAGAGCGGCTATGGCTGCCGCGCGCTCGACAGCGACCCGGATCTGGCGACGATCGAGGGCAAGGACGGGGTGTTCTTTCGATTGGTATCGGACCTGCGCATGGATCGGCCGTTCTCGGATCAGACCGTGGCGAACCTCGCCGCCCTGTCGCGTGCCCTGCAGGCGCGGGGCACCAAGCTGATCTATGCACCGATTCCCACCAAATCCGTCGCGATGCCTGACTGGTTGCCGGACGCCGCGGGGCCCATGGGGTTCGATCTGGCGGTCGCGACCGAAGTCCAGGCCGACATCCTGCGGCGGCTGGAACTGGCGGGCGTCACCACCGTCGACCTGGCCGCGGCCCTGCGGCAGGCTGAACCGGGTGAACTGGCGTTCTTTGCGACCGACACCCACTGGACCGCGCACGGGGCCGATCTGGCGGCCCGCGCGGTGGCCGATGTGCTGCGCGCACAACCCGGTTTCGACGCACAGGAACCGACGCCCCATGTGACCGAAGAGACCGGCGTGCAAACCGCCTTTTCCGGCATGCGCCGGATCCTTCAGCGCAACTGCCGCGACACGCTGCCCCCGGTCGAGACGATGACCTATCGCACGACCATCGACACGGGCGGTGGCCTGCTGGATATCGGTCTGGGCGACGGTGCCCCCGCGGTCGACATCGGATTGGGCGATGCGCCGGCCCTGGACATCGGGTTGGACGACGCGCCCGCATTGGACATCGGTCTGGGGGACGAAAGCGGAGCAATCGACCTGTTCGGGGCCGATGCGGCGCGGCTGCCCGTCGCCCTGGTCGGCACCTCGTTCACCGATCTGGAGGTCGCGAACTTTCCGGGTTTCGTCGCCCAGCATGCCGGGGTCGAAGTCATAAGTTTTGCCATCACCGGCGGCGGGCAATACGGTTCGATCACGTCCTATCTGACGTCCGACGACTTCCAGCAGGCCCCGCCCGCCTTTCTGGTGTGGGAAAACCCGATCTACGCCAACCTGGCGCAAACCGGCGACCAACCCCTGCGGGAGCTGATTGCCGCCGCCGGCGGCACCTGCACGACGCCGGTGCCGGTCTCCGTCTCGGCGGATCGCATGGGGATGACGGCGGTGCTGCCTGCGGGGCTTGGCCCCGACGACACCCTGCATCTGGCCACGGACAGCGGTGTCATCGATGCCGCGGCCTTTCATTTCTGGTCCGCGGATGCGCGGGTCAGAAGCCGGTCGATCACACGCGGGGCCCGTCTGCGCCGCACCGGCCATTTCTACATGCCGCTGACCGGTCTGTGGCCCGAGGGCGCCGCCGAGGTTGAAATCGACGTCACTGCCGCCCTCGGCCCCGCTGCCGGTCTGTTCACGTGTTCCCCCCTTCCCCCCGCATAGGATCCTTCTCATGACCACACGTCGCACTCTTCTGGCCACTGGCCTTGCCGCAACCCTGATCGCCGCCGGCCCATCGTTGGCCGGGGACGAAGGTCTTTACGAAGATGTCTTCGACCCGCAATCAAGCTTTATCCGCGTCTTGGCGCCTGACGCCGGTTTCGCATCCATCGACGGGACCCGCGTGGGCGATTTCACCGGTGGTCTGTCCGCCTATGTGAACGTCATGCCAGGCGCCATCGAGGTCAGCCTGCCCGGCACGGCTACCACCGTTCAGGCGGCCCCCGCCACGCACTACACGGTCGTGCTGGCCGCTGACGGATCGACGCAGGTTCTGACCGATGCGCTGACGCTCAGCCCGGCCAAGTCGGACGTCTCGCTCTACAATCTGTCGAGCAGCGCGTCGGTCGATCTGTTTGTTCCGGCGGCGCGCGCCGTGGCCCTGGCCGCCGTGCCCGCAATCGGGGCGAAGTCGGTGGCGCTGAAGGCGCCGTTGACGCTCGATTTCGACATGCGCGTGGGTGAACAGACCCTGGCCAGTGTCTCGGCCGTGGAACTGCGTCGCCGTGCGGGCGTGTCGTTCGTGTTGACCGGGGACGCGGGCGGGTTCTCTGCCGTGGCCGTGCCCAACAGCTACAAGCGCTAGGGCCGATGGGCGTGGGTGGAAAAACGGGCCTGGGGCGGATCACGCCCTGGCTTGCCGGGCTTGCGCTTGCGGCGGGGTTGGTGCCTGCGCAGGCGCAACAGGCCCAGCTGACGCTCGCCTTTCGCCCGCCGCAGATCGACACGGTGGCGATCTGCGTCTCGCCCCCATCAGATGATGAGACGGTCGCGCGCTGGACCGATTGGGACGGGCGCGTCCTGCCTGACCGTTCGATGCCCGACATCCGCCGTGACATTCGCCGCCTTCTGGAACT
Organism: Jannaschia sp. M317; assembly: GCF_025141175.1. Taxonomy (NCBI): domain Bacteria; kingdom Pseudomonadati; phylum Pseudomonadota; class Alphaproteobacteria; order Rhodobacterales; family Roseobacteraceae; genus Jannaschia; species Jannaschia sp. M317. The sequence goes on from NZ_CP081155.1 coordinate 211,179, forward strand.
GGATGGCCCCCGCTGGGCGGATACGGCGGACCGAGCGATTGCCTTGCTGCAAGCCCGCGATCCCGCTTTCGTCGGAGAACCTGCCCTGCGTCTGAAGATCGTCCGGCTGGAAGCAGCCGGGGCCTTTGATGCCCTGACAGACAGTGGCCTTGTCGCGGAATTGGACGCGCTGGGCCCTGCGCTGTCCCCCCAAGGGCGGCGGATCCTGTCCAATCTGGTGCGTGACGGGATCGGCATTGCGCGGGACACGGCGCGCGCCGACAGCCTGCTGACCGCTGCCGCCTATGCCGGCGACCCCGAAGCGATCCTGGCGCTTGCCACGCGGCAGCTTGCGGGTGAAGACCTGCCGGGATGGGCCGTGCCGGTCGAGCTGGCCATCACCACCGCCTTCGGAACCCTGGTAGGAGAGCTGAACCCCGGCATCTGCGACCGCATCCGCCGGATTGCTCAGATCTATGAATTCGGCGGCATCGTGGCCCCGGACAAGGCGCTGGCCCACGACTGGTATCGTTTTGCCGCCGATCTGGGCGACGGGCGTGCCGCGTGGAAGGTGTCGGAATTTCACCTGCGCGCCGAGGGGTTCGAGAAATCGAACGATCTGCTGCTCAGCTACCTGCAAAAGGCCGTGGACGCGGGCCTGCCCTATGCCCGAACGGCCCTGGCCGACATTCTGGAACGCGGTGCCCTGCTGCCACAGGATCTGGACCGCGCCCGCGCCCTGCACGAAAGCACCGGCACCCAGGACGCGCGCCGTGGGCTGGTGCAACTGGCCCTGTTCCTGGACCGCCACGAAGACCGCTGGCTCGACGCGCGGGCGGCGCGACTGGATGCCACGTCCCGGCTGGCCACCATGCCCGATGCGCCCGGCTGGGCCTTTACCAGACTGGCCGAGGCCGCCCTTGAGGATCACGGCCGCTGGGGCGGTCGGCAGATTGCGCTGACACTTCTGCAGGACGCCGTCGATCGGGGCGATCTGGACGGACACGTCCTGATGGCGGATCTTTTGCTGGCCGAGGCACCGACCCTGCGCGACCTGGATCGTGCCGGAGACCTGCTGACACGTGTGGCCGATGAACGCGGCGGGTCCCGCCCGATGTCGCGCCTGCATGCGGCCCATGCCTGCCGCGCGCCAAATGCCCCCACTGCGCAAACGGCCCGTTTTTGGCAGGCAGGGGCAGATGCCATCGGGACAGAGGATCTGAACCTGTCGTCGGATCGCCTGGCCACGATCACCCCTGACGCGGCCCCGCGCCAGTACGCCCGTCTGCAATCCGAGGCCCTGGAAGGAAACGGTGACGGATTGGCCCGTTGGCAGTGGCTCCTGCGGAATGATCCGGGTCTTCCTGCTGACGTCCGCGCCTATTGGGCCGCTCGGACAGACGAGACCGATGCACAGCTGGTCGCCCGTGCGCGTCTGGACCTGTCGCTGGCCCCGACCGAGGCCGAACGCGAGGCGATCCTCGACACCCTGCGCGCCCGGTATCGGGTCGCCGGTCCCGATTTCGCCAAGGTCCTGACACGGGACCTGTTCGAGGGCATCGCCGGTCTGGGCCATGCCCGCGCCCTGGACGAAACCACGCGCGCCGACATTGCCGACCTGTTCCGTGCCTCCGCCAGCCGCGGCTACGGAAACCCGCTGCGCCTGCTGCCGCAAATTGACCCCACCGGCGGCGGGGCCGAGCAGGTCTATGCCACGTACCGGGCCGTCATAGAGGCCAATGGCGATTTCGCGGCACAACTTTTCGCAGCCTCCGTTTCCGAAGATCCACACCGTCAGCAGGCCCTCGCGCGTGCGGCAGGCCTGATGCCCTGCACCTACCGCAGTGCCATGGACCTCGTGGCCCTGACGCGTACGCTGGACCTGCCGGACCGTACCGCCCATTGGCTGCGCGTCGCCGAGGCCCTGCTGGGCGACAACACCGTCGAAATGGTGCATTTCGCCCGCGCCCAGCTGAACCGGGGCGGGCCGGGATCGTTGTCGAAGGCGATCTCGTTCTTCACCGAGGCTGGGGCACGCGGCGACCCGATCGCCAACCGGGAACTGTTCCGCCTGGTGCTTTCCCCCAATACGCCCATCTACGACATCGACCGCGCGGTCGCGATGATCCAGACCGCCCGTACCGAGGGAAAGCACGGCACGCTGGCTGGATACCTCAGCGGGTTCCGGGCGGCCCACACAGATACACAGGCGTTGATTTCTGCCAGACTGGACCTGGCAGCGATTTACCGAGAAACCGCTGAAAGCGGCGACCCGGTCGCGATGCGCGTACATGGCCTGACCCTGAGAGATCAGGCCCAGACCGAAGGCGACCTGGAGGCCGCTGTGACCTGGTTGCGCAGCGCAGCCGAGGCGGGTGACACGATTGCAATGTCCGAATACGGCGAGGCGCTGGCCTTCGGCCTGGGTGTCGCAATGGACCGCGCCGCCGCGCTGCCCTGGCTGGAACGCGCCGCCGGGACGGGCAACAGCAAGGCGCAGGACCTTACGCGCCTGCTACGGCTCAGTGCCGGCAGCCCAAACCTGTGAAGATGACGCACCGCAGTCGAGCACTGGGGTTTTGTTTTATCTATGCACGCGGGGGTGTTGCATGAGTTGGTCTATTGATCCCGTTAACCTTGAGGCCCGCGATGTGCGGCGGACGGCGGTTTTATACGCGGACACTCTTGGCATGGCGGGATCGTCCTGGTCGTTTCCTGCCAGACGGGACTATCTGCCTGGCGATCCGGGCAAACTGGCCCTTCTGGGCGACGGGCGGGATGGCCATTCGGGTTTGCACCTGATCGCGGCGGACGAAAGTTTCGCGCGGCGCAACGGGCTGGAGCACAACGCGTCGATTGGCGGGCATGTTGCGTTTCAGGTAGCGGATCTGGACGCGGTGATCGCGCGGCTTCGGCGTGCGGGCCTTTGCCATTCGGTCACCGGAGAGTTCGCGATCCCCGGCTTGCGTCACGTGTATGTGGAGGATCCAAGCGGCAACCAGATCGAGATCAACGGCAGTCTTTAGACGCAAACAAGCCCCTGAGCGGGTGCTCAGGGGCTTGTTTGTTTTATCGTTATACAGAGTTTTTGGTGTGTTTATTAGGTTTGGCGGTGACCTACTCTCCCACGTCTTAAGACGCAGTACCATTGGCGCGGCAGCACTTAACGGCCGGGTTCGGGATGGGACCGGGTGTTTTGCTTGCGCTATGACCACCAAACCGAAAAAACACACCTCTCTGCGCGCAGCGCAGAGAGGTGTGTTAGCGGGAGGTAGCGTCTCCGAAGGAGGCGCGTTCCCGCACCGTTTCTGTGGTGCGCGAGAGGGTTCACATCGTTTGTTCCAAGTCTCGTGTTTTGTGTGCGTATGCTATTGATTTGTTTCAGTCTACTACTGGATCAAATCAAGCCTATCGGACAATTAGTACCGGTCAACTGAACGCATTGCTGCGCTTACATCTCCGGCCTATCGACGTGGTGGTCTACCACGGTCCTCAGGGATATCTTGTTTTGAAGGGGGCTTCCCGCTTAGATGCCTTCAGCGGTTATCCTGTCCGATCATAGCTACCCAGCACTGCCGTTGGCACGACAACTGGTCCACCAGTGGATCGTTCACCCCGGTCCTCTCGTACTAGGGGCAACTCTTCTCAAATATCCTACACCCACGGAAGATAGGGACCGAACTGTCTCACGACGTTCTAAACCCAGCTCACGTACCTCTTTAAACGGCGAACAGCCGTACCCTTGGGACCTGCTCCAGCCCCAGGATGAGATGAGCCGACATCGAGGTGCCAAACACTGCCGTCGATATGGACTCTTGGGCAGTATCAGCCTGTTATCCCCGG